>JARCRR010000162.1 GCA_029850565.1 Gallionella sp.
GGGGCACCTTCAACTCGGCCACATTGCACATCAGCTCGCGCACTTTCTCTTTCACTAGCGCCAACTCTGCCTGCGGCACTTCGAGTATCAATTCGTCATGCACCTGCATGATGAGTTTGCTTTGCAGCTGCTCTTTCTCTAACCAATCCTGTACGGCGATCATCGCGAGTTTGATGAGGTCGGCGGCCGTACCCTGCATAGGTGCGTTGATGGCAGCGCGTTCGGCGGCTTGTCTTCTCATGCCGTTGGCGCCGTTGATCTCTGGCAACCATAACCTGCGTCCGAACCAGGTTTCGACGAAGCCCAGTGCCTTGGCCTGTTCGCGCGTGCTGTCCATGTAGTGCTTCACGCCGGGGTAGCGCGCGAAGTAGAGGTCGATATATTGCTTGGCGGCACTGTTCTCAATGTTAAGTTGCGAAGCCAAACCAAAAGCCGACATGCCATAGATGAGGCCGAAGTTGATGACCTTGGCGTAGCGGCGCTGTTCGCTGCTAACTGCATCGAGTGCGACGTTGAACACCTCGGCGGCCGTGGCGCGGTGGATGTCTTCGCCGGCAGCAAAGGCTTTGAGCAAACCTTCGTCGCCGGACAGGTGCGCCATGATGCGCAGCTCGATCTGCGAGTAGTCGGCGGACACGATGCGGCTGCCTTGCGGCGCGATGAAGGCTTCACGGATGCGGCGACCCTCCGGTGTGCGGATGGGAATGTTTTGCAGGTTGGGATCGCTGGAAGCGAGACGCCCGGTGACGGCCACGGCCTGCGAGTAGCTGGTGTGCACGCGGCCTGTTTTTGCGTTCACCATCTGCGGCAACTTGTCGGTGTAGGTGGATTTGAGCTTCGCCATGCCACGATATTCCAGCAACAACTTGGGTAGCGGGTAATCCAGTGCAAGCTCCTGCAACACCTCTTCGTCGGTGGAAGGCGTACCGCTCGGCGTCTTCTTCTTCACTGGCAAACCGAGCTTGTCGAACAGAATCTCTTGGATCTGTTTCGGCGAGTTCAGATTGAACGGCTGCTCGGCCAGCTCGAATGCCTGCTTTTCGATCTCGTTCAGCTTCAGGCCCAGTTCGTGGCTTTGCCGTGCCAGCTTGCCGCTGTCGATGAACACACCGTTGCGTTCCATCTTGAACAGCACTTCGCGCACCGGCATCTCGATGTCGCGATAGACCTCGGCCAGTCTGCCTTGCAGTTGCGGCGACAGGGTCTGGTGCAATTGCAAAGTGATGTCAGCATCTTCCGCCGCATAGCGCGTGGCGGTGTCGAGATCGACCTGGTCGAAGCCGATCTGCTTCGCCCCCTTGCCGACCACGTCGGCGTAGCTCACGGTGGAGAGGCCGAGATGGCGCAAGGCAAGGTTGCCCATCTCATGCGGTTTGTGCGATTCCAGCACATAGGATTGCAGCAGCGTGTCTTCGGCGACCCCCGCCAGCGCGATACCGTGATTGGCGAAGATGTGCTGGTCGTACTTGAGGTTCTGTCCCAGCTTCTTGTGCGCCGCACTTTCCAGCCAAGGCTTCAATTTTTTCAGCGCGTGCTCACGCCCGAGCTGGTCGGGTGCGCCGGGGTAATGGTGCGCCAAGGGCAGGTAGGCAGCCTGATGCGCCTCGATACTGAAAGAGATGCCCACCAGTTGTGCCGCCATCGGATCGAGCCCGGTGGTCTCGGTATCCACGCTCACCAGCGGTGCCGACATCAACTTCTCTAACCATGCATCCAATTGTGCTTCGGTGCGGATGGATTCGTAGTTGGAGGTATCGTTGACGGTCGTGGGCAGGGAGGCTTGCTCGAACTGACGCTGCTCCACGGTGACAGATGCAGGCTCTTTCTTTGCGGGTGCGTCGCCCGTGAGTTCGCGCATCAGGCTACGGAAGCCGAAGCGCTCGTACATGGCTTTCAGTTTCCCGGTGTCGGGAGCGGGTGCAGCCAGTTCGTCGAAGCGTTTGTCGAGCGGCACATCGCATTTCACCGTGACCAGTTGTCTGCCCATCGGCAGCCATTCCAGCGCGCTACGCAGGTTGTCGCCGACTGCGCCTTTTACCTCGGCGGCATGCGCAACTAGGTTGTCCAGCGTGCCGTATTCGGCGAGCCATTTGACGGCAGTCTTGGGGCCGCATTTGCTCACGCCCGGCACGTTGTCCACAGTGTCGCCGACCAGCGCGAGGTAATCGACGATACGCTCGGGCGGGACGCCGAACTTGGCCGTGACGCCCGCGACATCCAGCTTCTCTTCGCTCATGGTGTTGACCCACAGCACCTTGTCGTCGACCAGTTGCGTGAGGTCCTTGTCGCCGGTGGAGATGATGCAGCGTGCGCCATTCTGCGATGCCTGACGCGCCAGCGTACCGATCACATCGTCCGCCTCGACGCCGTCCACCATGATGATGTTCCAGCCTGCCGCCGCCGCCAGCTCGTGCAAAGGCTCGATCTGCGCGCGCAGGTCATCCGGCATGGAAGGGCGGTTGGCTTTGTATTCGGGATACCAGTCGTCGCGAAATGTCTTGCCCTTCGCGTCGAACACGCAGGCGCTATAATCCGCCGGGAAGTCGGCTCGCAGTTTCTTCAGCATGTTGAGCACGCCGTGGATGGCACCGGTCGGCTCGCCTTGCGGACTGCGCAAGTCGGGCATGGCATGGAAAGCGCGATACAGATACGACGAGCCATCCACTAACAACAATGTCTTCATATTTTTGGGGTCCGAGATGAACAACGATTTGAAACTGCCCGCCGCACCAGCGCCCGAATTGATGCAGTCGAAGGAGTCATGGCGTGTGTTCGGCATTATGTCAGAATTCGTCTCCGCCACTGAGCGCCTGCGCGACATCCACCCCGCCGTCAGCATCTTCGGCAGCGCGCGCACCTCGCATGACCACCCTTATTACAAGCTCACCGAAGAGATTGCGCGTCTGCTGTCGGACGCCGGGTTCACCGTCATCTCCGGTGGCGGCCCCGGCATCATGGAGGCAGCCAACAAGGGCGCGTTCTATGGCAAATCCGCCAGCGTCGGCCTCAACATCCAGCTCCCGCACGAACAGCACAACAACCCCTACCAGAACATCAGCCAATCCTTCCAACACTTCTTCACGCGCAAGGTGATGTTCGTCAAGTTTGCCAGTGCCTACGTGGTGATGCCGGGCGGTTTCGGCACACTGGATGAACTGATGGAAGCGCTGACCCTGGTGCAGACCGGCAAAACCCGACGCATGCCCATCATCCTCGTCGGCACCAAGTTCTGGGGGGGCATGGTGGAGTGGTTCAAAGCTTCCCTGCTGGAAGAGAAGATGATCAGCCCGGGTGATATGAATCTGATCCAGGTCATCGACGAGCCGGAGCAAGTCGTGGCCGCCATCTTCAAACACTATGAGACGCGCGGCTTCGAGCCTTCCGCCGCAGAGCGCGAGTTGCAACTGAACCTCTAACCCACGAACCACAGTTGACCGCTCCCTTGTGCACGCAGACATATGAACGCACATTACACTTCGTCCAACTACGGTTTTCAGGTTTAGGGGTAAAATCCACCCATCACTTTGGTCACCGAAAAATCATGCGTCTACTTACCCTGCTGTTCCTCTCGCTGCTGAGCCTGAGCACTTTTGCCGCCCAGACCGTCCCTGCTTCCGCCACCCCCATCCAAGATGAAGCGGTGGATGAGCCGCAGGTGACCATTACCAAGCAAGCCGAGCAGACCGTGGAGGAATACCGTGCCAACGGCAAGCTCTACATGATCAAGATCACGCCGAAACATGGCGTGCCCTACTACTTGATCGATGATCGCGGCGACGGCAAGTTCGCACGCCAGGAGAGTCTGGATTCCGGATTCCGCGTCCCACGCTGGATCATCTTCAAATTCTGATTCGATGGACTGTTTGATGAACACCTCTAAAAATTCACTTTTTCGGGATGCAGCGCAAGGCGCACGGAGCACAGTAACCGAGACATACCTCACAGGTAGGCGAGGCTTGCGAGCATCGCGCAACGCCGCGATGCGCCCGAGAAATGAATTTATAGAGGTGTGTTGATGGCTGTTTTTACCCGCGTCACCGAAGCCGATATCTCCGCTTGGCTGTCTGATTACTCCTTAGGCTCTTTGCTTGAATTGCAGGGCATCCCTGCCGGTATCGAGAACACCAATTATTTCGTCACCACCAGCAACGGGCGTTTCGTACTGACCCTGTTCGAGGTGCTGAAAGCGGATGAGCTCCCGTTCTATCTCAACCTGATGTCGCACCTCGCGCGTCACGGCATCCCCTGCCCGGCACCCGTGGCGAACGGCAAGAACCATTTTCTCGGCGAATTGAATGGCAAGCCTGCCTGTATCGTCAGTCGCCTGAGCGGCAAGTCGGTCACACAACCCAGCGTGGCGAACTGTGCCGCGGTGGGTGCGATGCTGGGCCAGATGCATAACGCCAGCCTCAGCTTCGGCAGCACGATGGAGAACGCCCGCGGTGCCGCATGGCGCGCCAGTGCGGCACAACAGGTGAAGCGATTCCTATCCGCCGAAGATGCGGCACTGCTGGAGAGTGAGGTCGCTTTGCATGCGGATTTCCCCGGTGACACCTTGCCTCGCGGCGTCATCCACGGCGACCTGTTCCGGGACAACGTATTGATGGATGGCGAACGTGTCGGTGGCCTCATCGACTTCTATTTCGCCTGCACCGATGCTTTCGTCTACGACGTCGCCATCACCGTCAATGACTGGTGTATGGCCGCCGACGGCAAGCTGGATGCGGGGCGTTCTCGCGCCATGTTGGAAGCTTACCAATCAGTGCGCCCGCTCACCCCTGCCGAAGTCGATATCTGGCCGATGACCTTGCGCGTGGCCGCTTTACGTTTCTGGATATCGCGCCTGTATGATCTGCATCTGCCGCGCGACGGCGAGATGGTAAACCCGCATGATCCCGATCATTTCAAACGCATTCTGAAGCATCACATCGCATCCGATCAAACCGTTTTGTTCTAAGAGAACTCGTTATGGAAATAAAGAAATTCACTGCCGCCCGTGGCTGGACATGGATCAAACAGGGTTATCAGCTCATCATGATCAGCCCGATCCTGAGCATCACCACCGCTTTGATTGCCGCATTGGCTATCTTCCTCGCGATGCTCATCCCGCTCATCGGGCCTTTGCTGGCAGTCATCCTCATGCCGATCATGCTGGCCGGTTACATGCGCATCTGCCGCGCATTGGAAGAAGGCGAGGAAGTCGAACTGACCGACTTGCTGGCCGGTTTCAAGAAAAGCACACCCGCCCTCGTTTCGCTGGGCGCGTTCCTGATGCTGGGCATGTTGTTCGCCTCGGCCGTGATGGTGTTCGTCGGCGGTGATGCACTCACCACACTGATGGAAGAGGTGCGCGCCACCGACAATCCCCAAGTGCTGATGGATGCGATACGCACAGCAAGCGGCGGGGTCGCCTTTGCCGTCTTACTCGGATTCACCTTGGTGCTGATGCTCATCGTGGCTTGGCAATATGCGCCGATGCTGGTGTTCTTCAGCGGTGTGCCGCCCTTCATGGCGTTGCGCGACAGTTTCGTCGGCACCATGCGCAACATCGTTCCCTACACGGTATACAGCCTCATCATGCAAGTGATCGCGCTGATGCTTGGCATCCTGCCTTTCGGACTCGGGATGATCCTGCTGCTTCCGCTTGGGCTGACCTCGCTCTACGTCAGCTATCGCAACATCTTTCCGTGGTTGGATGCCCCCGTGGCACCCCCGGTTGCCGTCGATACGAATAGCAGCAATGACGGTGCGGACTGATGAGATCCCAAGCCTCCGCGAACGAGCGTAAGCAAGCGCAACTTCCGCACAATATCTTTGTGGCGGGAGTCTTTGCTTTTGACTTATTGATGACACCCGCCGTGCTTGGCTTGAAGATCGGCATGATCGGCCTGCTGATACCCTTGGTGTGCTCGGGCAGTTTGATCGCCTACATCTATCTGCGCAGCACCAAAGAGACGAGTTGGTTCGTGGACATGCACTGGCGTTTGACGTGGAGGCGCAGTCGCATGTTGCTGTTGGGATATGCGATCTCGGCCCTCTTGGTGCTGATCGCCTGGTTGCTCAGCATGATCTCCAGCGACCCGCATATGGCCAGCATCATATGGACGGCGCTCACGCGCATCGCATTGATGCCGACCCTGATCTTCGTGCTGCTGACCTCTGTGCTGGAAGCCGGCGCGATCGCTCAAGCCACCAATGGTGAAGTACCTGACAAGCTGGCGGCGAAGTATCCGCCGCCGTCCAACTGATTACGACGGCTGGAACTCTTCAAAAGCGTGTATCACTTCGCCCGCATACATCAGCGACGGGCCGCCGCCCATATACACGGCGACTGACAACATCTCATTGACCTGCTCACGCGTCGCACCCAAACGCACCAAAGCCCTGACGTGATAGGCGATGCAACCTGCGCAGCGTGTCGAGACCGCGATGGCGGTGGCGATCAACTCTTTATCCAGCGCGGAGATCACGCCTGCGGTCATCGCCGCTTTCGACATCGCGTCAAAACCGGTCATGGTCTCGGCGGCTTCTTTGCGGAATGCGCCCAAGGGGGGATTCAGGTGCTGGATGAGTTCTTTATACGAATTGCTCATGGGATGGCTCGCTCAAATTGATTGAGCCTGAATATTAGCACATGCTGATGCACTAATCAGGCCTGCTCACGAACACTGCCGCCTGTCCGTGATATTCGCCAGCCTCATCCAGCAGATTCCACACCGTCGTATCGGTGATCATGAAACGCCTGCCGCTCTTGGCGATGCGCATACCGGAATAACCGTCGACGTAGCCTTGTTGAGACACCTTCTCCAGCAATCTCACCCGCGCTTCCTGCGC
>JARCRR010000163.1 GCA_029850565.1 Gallionella sp.
ATCCCGTGATGAAGATGGTCTTGCCTCTCAAATCACTCATGGCATCCCGCCTCTCCTAGTTACCCACAGTGACATATTGCGCCACCAGCGCATGGTATTCCTTGTTCCACGAGGCAGTCGCCTCATCGGTGCCGTCGAGCACCTTTTTCAGAAAGGCTAGCGACAAGGTCTTGGTGGCTTCTTTGATCTGCGGATTCAATACGATGCCTCCCGTCATGGCACGGTCGGTGAAGACACTATGGGAACCGCCTGCGAACACCGTGAGTATCTTCAAAGACCCCCCCATCGCTTCGAACACCTTGATGCGGTCACTGGCAGGAGATTCGTAACCCGGAATGGAGATGATGTCTTCGGTGCAGGTGATGTGCAGAGTCGGGACTTGCACGTTCTTGAGTATCGGCTCCAGGTTGGTCTCGCCGTAGAACGTCGGTGCGGAGATCATGATGGCAGCACGGAAGCGTTCGTCACGGAACTGGATCACTTTGCCGCCGCGTTCCACCTTGGCACCGACTGCCAGCATCACCGTATTTGCGCCGTAAGAATGTCCGGCTGCGATGAGTCTATCTTTCGCTACGCGTCCGCCATACTGACCGGACAGTATATTGTCCAACGCGAAGCGCAGATCGCGCACGCGCTCCACCGCTTCTATATCTTGTGCCGCATTCTGCAAGCGCGGCACCAGCTCGAACACGTTGCCGAACCACAGGTCGCGGTCGCTGCCAATGTGCTGCACATGCAGGCTGGCATAACCCTGGCTTGCCCAGAAACTGCCGAGATAACTGTAGCCGTTCTTGGAACCACCCAGCCCATGCGAGAAGACGATCAAGGGAACTTGTTTCACCGCTTCCTGCTTGGGCCAATAAAGACGCGCCGGAACCGCACGTCCGCGTGTGTTGTCGATCCAGTCCAGATCGACCACCTCGAACGCGGGATCGCTTTGATCGACTATCTGTACCGCGTTCGCGGCAGGAATGACCGAACGATTAGGGTCGCTGGCCTTGCATGCGGATAGAAAGAGCGCAGCCGCAAGCAACAGGACGATGAAGGGCAAACTATCGCGAACGAACCCCCGTCCGCGTTTCGCGACATGGATGCGATTTGAATGGCTCGTATTCATCGTCTGTCTATATATCGGTTATCGCCAGCCCTCGCTCCGCTTCACTTCCCTGCCGCCAATTGCTCCGGTGCGAAATCATCCACCATGATGACCTTGCGCCGTAGTGCATAGTCGCGCTCCAACTGCAAAGCCTGCTCCGGTGTGATGAATCCTTTATCGCGCGCTTCGGCGACCATCTGCAATTCTTCGAGTGATTTGAGCTTGCCCCCCTTGCGCGCCTTTTCCAGCTCGGCCTGCATCGGCTCACACACCAGGGTACTGGCCAGCGCGGCTTCCAAAGCACCGATGGCATCTGATTCATCCGTCGGCAAATACATGCCTGCGGTCAGACGGTCGCGTGCGGCACCCGGTTTCATCAACAGCGAAGAGACTTGGTGTCCGAGTTGATCTGACGGCGGCCTACGGCATTGCCCTAGCGGGAAGATTAACGCGCGCATCAACAAGGCGAAGAAACGATTGGGGAAGTTCTGCAATACGCCGTCAAAGGCAGCCTGGATGCGGAACAAGGCATCATCCATCGCCCAATTCAACAGTGGCAGGTCTTCTTCAGGACGTCCATCGTCCTCGAACTTCTTCAAGGTGGCGGAGCAGATATAGAGCTGACTCAAGACATCACCCAGACGTGCAGAAAGTTTCTCGCGGCGTTTCAGCGCGCCCCCCAAGGACAGCATGGCGATATCGGAAGCGAAGGCGAAGGCTGCCGCATAGCGCGTCATCTGTTGATAGTAGCGATGCGTCGGCGCATCAGTCGGCACATTGATCAAACGTCCGCCTGACAAAGCATAAGCCAGCGTGCGCACGCCATTGCTCAAACTGAAACTGATGTGGGCAAAGAACGCTTCGTCAAAATTATGCACGGCCTTCTTGGCGTTCTGCTCATGCGCCGCCTGGATCTCTTTCAGCACATAAGGATGCGCGCGCACCGCGCCCTGCCCGAAGATGATGAGGCTGCGCGTGAGGATGTTAGCCCCTTCCACCGTGATGCCGATGGGGGTCTGCTGATAGGCGCGCGCCAGATAGTTCTCCGGCCCCATGCAGATGCCTTTGCCGCCGTGCACGTCCATCGCGTCGTTGATGACGATGCGTCCGCGCTCGGTGCAGTGATACTTGACGATAGCCGAGACGACAGATGGCTTCTCTCCAAGATCCACCGCCAGCGCGGTCATCTTGCGTGCTGCATCCATGGCGTAAGCATGACCGCCGATGCGCGCCAACGCCTCTTCCACGCCTTCGAATTTGCCGACCGGCACATGGAACTGTTTGCGCACGCGGCCATAAGCACCGCTACTTCTTACTGCCAACTTGACGCCGCCCGTCGCACTCGCGGGCAACGAGATCGAACGTCCCGCCGCCAGACACTCCATCAACATGCGCCAGCCTTGGCCGATGCGTTGCGTACCACCGATGATGTAATCCATCGGGATGAACACATCCTTGCCGGTAGTCGGCCCGTTCTGGAAAGCCGAGTTCAGTGGGAAATGGCGGCGCCCCACTTCCACTCCGGGCGTATCGGTAGGGATCAGCGCCAGCGTGATACCGCGCGATTTTTCCGCACCCAACAGGTGATCCGGGTCATATAGTTTGAAAGCCAAGCCAAGCAGCGTGGCGACAGGGGCCAGGGTGATGTAACGCTTCTCCCAGGTCACCCGCAAGCCGAGCACGTTCTGCTGCCCGTTGAATTCGCCGTAGCAGACGATGCCGACATCGGGGATCGCCCCCGCATCGGAACCCGCCATCGGGCCGGTCAACGCAAAGCACGGCACTTCCAACCCCTTCGCCAAACGGCGCAGGTATTTATCCTTCTGCTCTTGTGTGCCGTACTTCAACAGCAACTCGGCCGGGCCGAGCGAGTTGGGCACCATCACCGTCACCGCCGCCGTACCGCTGCGCGAGGCGACCTTGGTCACCACCGCCGAGTGCGCTTGCGCGGAGAACTCCAACCCGCCGTATTCCTTCGGGATGATCATGCCGAAGAAGCCTTTGTCTTTGATGAACTGCCAAACCTCGGGCGACAAGTCTTGGCGTGTGTGGGTCACATCCCAATCGTCGATCATGGCGCACAACTGCTCGACTTCGTTATCGAGGAAAGCTTGCTCCTCGGCGCTGATGCCTGTCTTGGGCATCGCCAACAACTTGGTCCAGCGCGGACGACCACTGAACAACTCGCCATCCCACCACACGGTGCCGGCATCCAGCGCTTCTTGTTCGGTCTGCGAGACTTGGGGAAGTATCTTGCGGAATATCTTGAGGATGAAGCTGCTGATCAGCAGGCGGCGCAGGAAAGGAACGCCAAATACGAGAACGAAAACGGTCAGCGCGATATAGACCGTTTGCAGCGCATCGTCAGAGATGCGACTCTCGATGGCCACCACCGGCACGATCACCGCAATGGCGATCAACCAACTCCATATCGAGGCACGAAAGAATGCGAGTAAAAGAAGGACTGCAAGCACCACGATCGTTATCAGCATCGCCATATCGAACCTCTTGTTTTTGTTTGTGGATAGGGCGAACTGTAACGCCAGTGTGAGAGGCTGACAATGGATATATAAGCGGCGACCTCAAGAACCCCGCGCACCACTCATCTGCGTCCAATAATCAGCCGCGCGGATTCACAAAACATCACGGATCAGCCAGTAAAAATGAATCGCTTCGACTCAACACCAAGTTAAAGTTAAACCCAGACAGTCCATAAAAAATAACTCCGTCATACCGGCGAAGGCCGGTATCCAGTTCATTAATAATTGGGGTGGCATTACGGTTTTGCCCGCTGCGCGGCACTATTTAATTGCTGGATTCCGGCCTTCGCCGGAACGACTGCCAAATGAATGATTTCGGTTAGTAACACCCGCATTGCAGAGATAACGAAACTGCCGCCGCAACCCCCGTTACAATTCCGCATGAACTTAAGTTATGACATGCCTTTGTTCCGTCCTCCCTCCGAAGGCGACAACCTCATCATCCAGGCCACGCTCGGGTGCAGCTTCAACCAGTGCAGCTTTTGCGCCATGTATCGCAGCAAGCACTATGTCGAACGCCCATTGGCCGACGTGTTCGCCGACATCCGCCAAGCCGCTGCCGATTGGCCGGATGCGCACCGCGTGTTTCTGGCCGATGGCGATGCACTGGCACTACCGACGGAACATCTGCTCACCATTCTGCGCGAACTGGCGGCGGCGCTGCCGCGCCTCACGCGCGTCTCCTGCTACGCCACACCCGGCAACCTCGCGCGCAAGAGCGCCGAAGAATTGGCCCTGCTGCACGAGCACAAACTCAACCTGCTCTACTTCGGCATCGAATCCGGCTCCGATCTCATCCTGAAAAAGATCACCAAGGGTGCCACGCAAAAGCGCATGGCCGAAGTGCTGCACAAAGCACACGCCAGCGGCATGAAAATCTCCGCCACCGTCATCCTCGGGCTGGGCGGCGTCACACACAGCGACGAACACATAGACGGCACCATAGACCTGCTCAACAGCGCCCCCGTCACCTACCTCTCCACGCTGCAACTGACTCTGCACGAAAGCATAGAAGAAGAATTCCAGCGCAAATACGGCGAGCCGTTCGAGATGCCGGACGACCTGGCGATATTGAAAGAACAGGAAAGACTCATCAGCGGCCTCAACCCGCCGCATCCAATCATCTTCCGCTCCAACCATGCCTCCAATGCGCTGGCACTCGCAGGGAATCTGCCCAAGGACAAAGAGAAACTGCTGCTGCAACTACGGGAAGCGATGGCTGGGCATCGGCCGCTGCGGCCTGTTTACATGCGCGGGCTTTGAGCCGAATCACTTTGTCTGTGGCTTATGGACACATACGATACGACACGCCTCGGTTTGACTTGTACTTTTCAAATACTTATCCTGCCCTTACTCATGTCTCTCAGCGTTTAACGTAATGCTATGTGGAGTTATGGAGGGTTGCCATGATTTACCAAAAATCGTATTCATTGTCGTGGAATGGTTTGTTCGTTTCATTGATCTGTACTGTCGTTGTTACGGTTTCCGGATGTGCCTCTCTCATTATGCCTAGTGGCATGAAAATACTTCCCAAAGGGCCTGATGGTTTGCAGCGTATTGAAGTTTCGGAAGTGGCACCAAACGAGGCACCGATCTCCACTAACTACAAAAACGATACATGGAAAATCGAGATGGCTATGCCTGGGGGGTGGAAATTAGATAAGGAGCTTTCCAAGCGATCCAATTCTCCTTTTAAAGTCGAGTTCACCCGTCCCAACGGTTGGCTGACAGTTTTTTGTTGGGATGGAGTCAGCGATGTCATCGCTCTCAAAGAAAAGACAATTGCCGCCATCGGTGGGATCGATGCTCCGCCCGAGCTCAACAAAAATGTGTGGGTCATTCCCGGTGCAGCTCAGCCTGCAGAGCTCTACACACTGTTCGGCTATCACGATGCGGTCATCACAGTTCCCGATCCGAAAACAGGTCAACCACTTCGTGATGCAAAAACAGGCAAGATCCTGGCGTACAACGCGCACTTTTTAAAGACCTTCAAGATCATCGTAAAGCCAGCCACTAAGCCGGGAAGCTGCAACTACGGAATACAACTGCTGGAGCTTGCACCCGATGACAGCAAAATCCACGCGGAGACACTGGCAGGGCACGCGCTGTCCATCGCCCGCGGGCTCAAGTAAAGGAGCTAACAGAGCTAACGGGGTCAGCATCGCAATTCCTCCAGAATGATTACTCGCACAAGCCACTCAGCCCCACACCTACCGATTGACTCTCAGCCCACACTTCGCCACACTGTGTCCCATGTCCAAGCAAATCCGAAAATTCGTGGCCGTATTCATGCTGTTGTGGTTGCCGCTCTCTAGCGGTAGCGCACTGGCGGCTTCGCTCGCGATGCAGTTGCAGCAGGGCGAATGTCATGAGTCGGCGGAGATGATGACCATGTCGCACGACGATATGATGGATCACGACATGATGCAGCATGACCATGAAGCCATGCAGGCGAGCAGTGAAGGCGATGCTGGTTGCACTTCTTGCGGCGTTTGCCATCTGGCTTGCACGGCTTATCTCGATGCACCGGTGGTTGCCATGCAACTGACCGAAACCGCTTCTCAGGCTGTTAGTTCTATCCCCGAGACTTTCGTCTCTCATCTTTCCGCCCCGCTCGATCCACCTCCCCTCGCCCGCGTCTAACGCAGGACGAGTCCGTCTGTAATTCCTAAACGTTCCTCGTCCTGCCCGTTCGGCAGTCGTTTTCGGCTGCCTGCTTGTATCGCAAAGCAACAGGATGTGGATCATGAAAAACTATTTAAGACTGATGACCTTGGTGTGCGGCGTGTGGCTATCCAGCAGCCATGCAGAGTTGCTACCGCTACAAAGCAGCACCGCGCTCACCCATGCGCCCACCGTGAAGACGGTCGGCACCACCACGCTCGGCAGCAACGTTGAAGGTTTGCTGCGCTATGCGCGCGAGCACAACCCCAGCCTTGCCGCATCGCGCTTTGATGTGGAGGCGGCCACCCAGCGCGCCGAACCTTCTGCCGCCTTGCCCGATCCCGTGTTGCGTATCGAGCCGATGGATGTCACGCGGGGCGGTGGCACACGCTATCTCGTGATGCAGAGCGTGCCGTGGTTCGGCAAACGCGGGCTGCAACGCGAGGTGTCTGAAGCGCAGATGGCACAGGCCGACGGGCAGATGGCCGCGACTTGGACCGAACTGGCGAACCGCATCAAGCAGGCTTATGCGATGAATCACTACACTGCCGCGAGCGAACGCTTGACGCAGCAGACACTGGACTTGCTGGACAACATGGAACAGATCGTGCAGACCCGTTATGCCCATGGTCTGGCTACCCAGCAGGATGTGATCCAAGTGCAACTGGAAAAGACCATGCTGCGCGGCGAACTAATCGCATTGCAGAACGAACATCACCACAACCATGCACGGCTCAACGCCCTGCTGTCGCGCCCGACGAGCGCAGCACTCGCCGATCCGGAGCAACTGCGCAGCATGCCGTCGCCCGCTTCACTCGACGAAGCGGGCCTGTTGGAACAGTTACGCGCCCGCAATCCGCAACTGCGCATCGCCGAGGCAGATATCCAATCCGCAGAGAAGAGTCGCGAGTTGAGCTACGCCAAACGCTATCCGGATTTCACCCTCGGCGTCGCGCCCACCCAGAGCGGCAACACGGTCAAACAATGGGACTTGATGTTCGAACTTAACATTCCCTTGCAACAATCATCGCGCCGCGCACAGGAGGGTGAGACCGAGGCGATGCTGTCGGCTTCGACGGCACGCAAACAGGCGCTGCTCGACCAGATGCAAGCGGAACTCTCCGAGGCACTGTCGGCGCTGGAGTCGGCACGCCGCACCGAAACGCTGATCGCCACGCGCCTGCTACCCCAAGCCGAGTTGACCTATCAGTCCGCATTGGCCGGATACGAAACGGGCAAAGTGTCCTTCAGCATGCTCATCGAAGCGCAGAAACAGATCCTCAAAGCCAAGCAGCAACACCTGCAAGCCCAGACCGACATGCAATTGCGTCTGGCCGACATCGAGAAGTCCCTGGGAGAAGAATGATGAACACCGAAAATTCTTTTGACCGTCATTCCGGCGCAGGCCGGAATCCAGTTGATAAAAACTTCCCCGCGCAAGCGGGGCAACACCGATCAATTGTCCGCTTCGCGGGACATTTGTTTTTGCTGGATTCCGGCCTGCGCCGGAATG
Source organism: Gallionella sp. (assembly GCA_029850565.1). Taxonomy (GTDB): domain Bacteria; phylum Pseudomonadota; class Gammaproteobacteria; order Burkholderiales; family Gallionellaceae; genus Sideroxyarcus. The sequence goes on from JARCRR010000163.1 coordinate 7,814, forward strand.
ACGGCATGTTTGAAGGCGGATTTATAAAAATAAACAACGCCGTTCAACTTTCCATTGTCGCCTTACTGCTCCTGGGCGTGGCATCCACAGGTTACTGGTTCGGCACGCAGCGCGCGCCTACCACACAGACCGCAACCAGCAATGCGGAACGCCAAGTGCTGTACTACCGCAACCCGATGGGCTTGGCGGACACCTCGCCCGTGCCCAAGAAAGATGCGATGGGCATGGATTATGTGGCGGTGTATGCCGGTGAAGAACAGGCCACCACTGCCATCAACATCAGCATCGACAAGGTGCAAAAGTTGGGCGTGAAGAGCGAAGCGGCAGCCTTGCGTGAATTGAACAGCAGCTTGCGCGTGACCGGACGCATCGAGATCGACGAACGCCGCAGCTACACCATCGCACCGAAATTCGAAGGCTGGGTGGAACGCCTGCATGTGAACACCACCGGCCAGCTCGTTGCAAAAGGACAGGCCCTGTTCGATGTGTACAGCCCAGAACTGGTGTCGGCACAGCGCGAACAGTCGCTCGCTGCGCAAGGTTTGGCCGCCATGAAAGAAGCGGACACGGACGCCAAGCAAAGCATGCAAGGCTTGGCTGAAGCCAGTGCGGCACGCCTGAAGAATTGGGACGTCAGCGATGCCAAGCTGAACGGCAACCGCATCACCTACCACGCCAAGGAAGCCGGCATCGTGCTGGAGAAAAAGGCCGTGCAAGGTATGCGCTTCATGCCGGGTGAGGTGTTGTATCAGATCGCCGACCTCTCCTCGGTGTGGGTCGTCGCCGATGTGCCGGAACAGGCGATCGGGCAACTCCGACTCGGCAGCACTGCGCAGATCAAAGTCGATGCTTATCCGGAGCGTGTGTTCGACGGCAAGGTCGATTTCATCTATCCGACGCTGAACTCTGCAACGCGCACCTTGCAAGTGCGCATGCAAGTCGCCAATCCGAAGACACTGCTCAAGCCCGCCATGTTCGCCAATGCCACGATCGCCGTGGGCAAAGCCAGCAAGGTACTGACCGTACCGGCCTCGGCCGTGATCGACAGCGGCATGCGCCAAGTCGTATTGGTGCGTCTGGCGGAAGGACGCTTCGAGCCGCGTAGCGTCACCTTGGGCAGTCGCGGCAACGACTATGTCGAAGTGTTGAGCGGCATCGAGCAAGATGAACAGGTCGTCACCTCTGCCAACTTCCTGATCGATTCGGAGAGCAACCTCAAAGCGGCACTGAATGGTATGAACGAAAAAACCCAAAGCCCCCTCACCCCAGCCCTCTCCCGGGGGGAGCTGGAGAAAACCGTTGGCCATCAGGTGCGAGGCATCCTCGAAGCCATCAACCCGGATGGAACAGTCAGCATCACGCACGACCCCATCCCTGCCCTCAAGTGGCCGGGCATGACCATGGACTTCGCCTTGAGCAATCCATCGCTGGCGAGTGGCATCAAGCCGGGTAGTGCGATCGAGTTCGAGATGGTCGAACGCGCTGAAGGCGAGTGGGTCATCATCAAGCTGCAAGCCAAACACGGGGGACACTGACATGCTCTCCAACATCATCGAGTGGTCGGCGCGCAACCGTTTTCTGGTGTTGCTCGCCACCCTGTTCATCACGCTGGCGGGCATCTTCGCACTTCTCAGGACGCCGCTGGATGCGCTGCCAGACCTGTCCGATGTGCAGGTGATCGTCTATACGGAATACGCTGGGCAGGCACCGCAGGTGGTGGAAGACCAGGTGACCTACCCGCTCACCACGGCGATGCTGTCCGTACCGAAATCGAAGGTGGTGCGCGGCTTCTCCTTCTTCGGCGCGTCGTTCGTGTATGTGATCTTCGAGGACGGCACCGACATCTACTGGGCGCGCTCGCGCGTGCTGGAATACCTGAACAGCATCGCCGGACGCATGCCGAAAGGCGTCTCGCCGCAACTGGGGCCGGACGCGACTGGCGTGGGTTGGGTGTATCAATACGCCGTGCTCAGCGACAAGCACGATCTGGCCGAGCTGCGCACCCTGCAAGACTGGTATCTGCGTTACCAACTGACCAAGGCACACGGCGTGGCCGAGGTCGCCTCCATCGGCGGCTTCGTACGGCAGTATCAGGTGACGGTCGATCCGCTGAAGTTGCGCGCCTACGGCATCCCGCTGAGCAAGGTGTCGCAGGTCATACGCGACAGCAACCGCGATGTCGGCGGGCGCGTGGTGGAGATGGCGGAGACCGAGTACATGGTGCGCGGGCGCGGCTATCTCACTGGCCGTGCTGATATCGAGAACTTGGTCGTGAAATCCGAACGTGGCACGCCGGTGCTGCTGCGCGACATCGCACGCATCGAGCTCGGTCCTGATGAGCGGCGCGGATTAACCGAACTCAACGGCGAAGGCGAAGTGGTGTCCGGCATCGCTATGGCGCGCTACGGCCAGAACGCGCTGGAGGTGATCGCCAACGTCAAAGCCAAGATCGCCGAGATCACACCGGGACTGCCCGAGGGCGTGAGCATCCAGGCGGTGTACGACCGCTCCGAGTTGATCCAGCGCGCCATCGCCACCTTGAAGCAGACGTTGCTGGAAGAAGGATTGATCGTGGCGCTGGTGTGCATGGTGTTCCTGATGCATGCGCGCAGCGCACTGGTCGCCATCGTGATGCTGCCCATCGGCGTGCTCATCGCCTTCATCGCCATGCGTTTTCTCAACTTGAACTCCAACATCATGAGTCTTGGCGGGATCGCCATCGCCATCGGGGCGATGGTGGATGCGGCCATCGTGATGATCGAGAATGCGCACAAGCATCTGGAACGCATGCAGGAAGAAGAGTCGCGCTTCGACGCGATATTGAATGCATGTAAAGAAGTCGGCCCTTCCCTGTTCTTCTCGCTGCTCATCATCACCGTGTCCTTCCTGCCGGTGTTCACGCTGGAAGCGCAGGAAGGTCGACTGTTCGCGCCGCTGGCCTTCACCAAGACCTTCGCCATGGCAGGTGCGGCATTACTCTCCGTGACGCTGGTTCCCGTTCTGATGCTGCTATTCATCAAAGGCAAGATCAAACCGGAATCCGAGAACCCACTGAACCGCTGGCTGATCGCGGCTTACCGCCCGCTCATCACTGCCGTGTTGCATAGAAAGAAAACGACCCTCGCCGTCGCCGCTGTGGCGATGCTGCTCAGCGTGTATCCCGCCATGAAACTGGGTAGTGAGTTCATGCCGACGTTGAACGAGGGCACGCTGTTCTACATGCCGACCGCATTACCCGGCATGTCCGCGACCAAAGCGGCGGAGCTGTTGCAGACGCAGAACAAGATCATCAAGAGCTTCCCCGAAGTGGCATCGGTGTATGGCAAGGCGGGACGCGCGCAGAGCGCCACCGACCCCGCGCCGCTGGAGATGTTCGAGACGGTGATCAATCTCAAGCCACAGGAGGAATGGCGCAACGGCATGGACACCGACAAGCTCATCGCCGAGATGGATAAGGCGCTGCAATTCCCCGGCGTGGCCAACTCGTGGACCATGCCGATCAAGGCGCGCATCGACATGCTCTCCACCGGCATCCGCACGCCCATCGGCATCAAGGTGTTCGGCAAAGATCTGAACGAGATGGAACGTTTGGCTAAAGAGATCGAGTCCGTGGTGAAGAAGATAGCGGGCACCAGCAGTGCTTACGCCGAACGCATCACCGGCGGTTTCTATCTCGACATCGAACCGGACAGACTGGCACTGGCACGTTACGGGCTGACGATGAACGAGGTGCAGGAGGTGATCGCCACCGCGCTGGGCGGCGAGAACGTGACCACCACGGTGGAAGGATTGGAACGCTTCGGTGTTGCGGTGCGTTATCCGCGTGATCTGCGCAGCACGCCGGAGCAGATCGCACGCGAGGTGCTGGTGCCGACCATGGACGGCGCGATGATCCCGCTGGGCCAAGTCGCCCGCGTGAGCCTGAGCAAGGGTGCACCCTCCATACGCACCGAGAACGCCCTGCTCTCTGCCTACATCTACGTGGATATCCGCGAGCGCGACATCGGCTCTTATGTGGATGAGGCGCGCAAAGCAGTGACAGCGCAGGTGAAATTCCCGCCCGGCTACTACGCCACATGGAGCGGGCAGTTCGAGTACATGGAGCGCGCCGCAGCCAAGATGAAGATCGTGATTCCCATCACCTTGCTGCTCATCTTCCTGCTGCTGTATCTGAATTTCAAACGCGTCACCGAATCGCTGGTGGTGATGCTGTCGGTACCGTTCGCGCTGGTCGGCGGTGTGTGGCTGCTGTGGCTGCTCGATTACAACCTGAGCGTGGCGGTGGCGGTGGGCTTCATCGCCTTGGCGGGTGTGGCGGCGGAGACGGGGGTGGTGATGCTGATCTATCTGGAACAGGCGTGGCAGGATGTTCAAACTCGCTGTCGCAACGAAGGACATCATCCAAGCGCTGTCGAACTCCATCAAGCCATCATGCACGGCGCGGTGGAACGCGTGCGCCCCAAGATGATGACGGTGGTGGCGATCATGGCCGGTCTGCTGCCCATTCTGTGGAGCAGTGGCACCGGCTCCGAAGTGATGCGCCGCATCGCCGCCCCGATGGTGGGTGGCATGGTGTCGTCAGCGTTGCTGACGCTGCTGGTGATCCCGGTGATCTATGCACTGATCAAAGACAGAACTATCAGAGGAGCAGGTGCCGGGGATCGGTAGATCGCACGTCTGCCGCGCCAGCAAGATCACTCTGACTTTTTCAGCATCGCTTTCAGATCGGCAAACGGATTGTGTGTCGCGGCTACATGATTCGCCGCCTCGCGGTTGCGCACTTCTTCATCCAGCACGCGCGCATGTTCGTTGTCGTGGCAATACAGACAGAGCAATTCCCAGTTGCTGCCGTCCGGCGGATTGTTGTCGTGGTTGTGATCCTTGTGATGCACGGTCAGCTCACGCAGTCGCACACCTGAGAACTCCCGCCCGCAGCGGCCGCATATCCACGGAAACAGTTTCAGCGCCCGCTCACGATAACCGGCCTCGCGCAGCTCTCTCTGTTTGCGCGCCTCGGCGACGACGCGGTCGAGTCGGGCGTGGTCGGGTGTGGTGTGTTTAGTCATAGTTGGCCAATGAAACACATCATCACACCACCTTCACCTGCATCAACTCCTCACCATCCGGATCGGTCAGGTGCACCGCACAGGCGATGCAGGGATCGAAGCTGTGGATGGTGCGCAAGACTTCGATGGGTTGTTTCACATCGTGCAGTTGGTGGCCTTGCAATGCCGCTTCATACGGCCCCTGATTCCCTTCTGCATCGCGCGGCCCGGCGTTCCACGTGCTGGGCACGATGGCCTGATAGTTGTCGATCTTTTGATCCTTGATGACGATCCAGTGCGAGAGCGCGCCGCGCGGTGCTTCGGTGACACCCACCCCTTGCGCATGGCCGGGCCAGGTCGCAGGATCCCACTTTGTTTCGTTGAAGGTCTTCACGTCGCCCGCCTTGATGTTGGCGATAAGTTGGTCGTACCAGCCCTGCATCTGATCGGCGATGATCTTGGTCTCCAGCGTGCGCGCCGCTGTGCGACCCAAAGTCGAATACAACGCCTGCACCGGCAGGTCGAGCTTCTTCAGGGTCATGCCGACCAGTTCCTTGGTCTGCTCGTGGCCGGAGGCATGCAGCATCAGCACGCGCGCCAAGGGGCCGACCTCGACCGGCTTGCCTTTCCAGCGCGGCGATTTCATCCATGAATAATCCTTGTCCACATCCAAGTGGTCGTACGGCGGTTTCGGCCCGGTGTAATCCAGCTTGGTTTCGCCCTTGTACGGATGCAGTCCCTGCGTCTTTCCCACGGAATACTCGTACCACGCATGGCTCACGAACTCCTGTATCTCGCCTTCCGCATCGAGGTCGATGGGATGGATCTTGCTCAGGTCGCGATCCAGAATCACACCGGACGGGATCAGATAGGAAGACGGATCGGACATGCCCTTGGCCGGGAACTCGCCGAAGGTGAGGAAGTTGCCCACCCCTTCGCCCTGCTTGAACCAATCCTTGTAGAAACCGGCGATAGCCAGCGTGTCCGGCACATACACCTGATCGACGAACTCGCGCATCTGCTTGATGGCGTTCTGCACCGTTTGCAGCCCGACCACGTTCACCGCCGTACCGGAATTGCCGCCGTGGAAATGCGGCCCCTTGCCCTGCCCCGGATGGTTGGGGTCGATGCTGATGGCGCACGGCACACCGCCGACCAGGAACATCGGATGCGGGTTCTTGCCGCCGAACACGGCGTGCAACTTCACCACGTCGCGTTGCCATTCCAGCGCATCCAGATAATGCGCCACCGCCATCAGGTTGGCTTCGGGCGGCAGCTTATAGGCAGGATGTCCCCAATAGCCGTTGGCGAAGATGCCTAGTTGACCAGCATCGACGAAGCCTTTCAGCTTCTTCTGCACATCGCTGAAATAACCGGGAGAGGACTTGGCATAGCCGGAGATACTTTGTGCCAGTGCCGATGTCGCCTTGGGATCGGCCTTCAGCGCTGACACCACATCCACCCAGTCCAGCGCATGCAGATGGTAGAAGTGCATCACATGGTCGTGGATGTATTGCGCGCCTATCATCAGGTTGCGGATCAGTTGCGCGTTGCTCGGTATCTCGATCTTCAGCGCGTTCTCGACGGCACGCACCGAGGCGATGCCATGCACTAATGTGCACACGCCGCAGATACGTTGTGCCAAGGCCCAAGCTTCGCGCGGATCGCGACCGCGCAGGATGATCTCGATGCCGCGCACCATGGTGCCCGCCGACGAAGCGCGGGTGATGCGACCTGATTCATCGGTCTCCGCTTCGATGCGCAGATGGCCCTCGATGCGGGTGACGGGATCGACGACGATGCGTCTGGTGGTTGGCTGGTTCATGTTGCGTTGTCCTCGACGAGATACTGCGCGAGCAATTCGGTCAGGCCGATCACTTCGGTATTCATGTGGTAATGCTCCAAACCCTCTTCCATCACGATGCGGCAGTTGGCACAGGCGGTGACCAGCGTGTGCGCCCCGGTCGCTTCGATCTGCCCCTTCTTGTGTTTGAACGCTTGCAGACGTAACGGCTCGGCGCGCGTATTGGCGGAAACGCCACCACCTCCACCACAACACCAATTCATCACACCGGCATCGGGCATCTCGCGGAAGTCGGACGCGACCTCGTTCAGCAAGCGCCGCGGCTGTTCCACCACGCCGCCGCGCCGCGCGATCTGGCAGGGGTCGTGATAGGTCAACGCACGTTTGTCTTTGCCTTGGGTCTTGAGCTTGCCTGCTTTGTGCAACTCATCCAGCACTTCGAGGATGTGCTTCACCTCGAAGCCGAACGGTCTGCCCATCAGGTTCGGTCCTTCCCAGCGCAGCGCAGTGAAGGCATGCCCACACTCGGGGCTGATCACGCATTTGACCTTCAGGCGTTCGGCCGCCACCACGATGCGGCTGACGATCTCGCGCGCGAGATCGGATGCACCAATCTGGATACCGCTGTTGGTCGCCTCGAACGCATCCTGCGCCAAGGTCCAACTCACGCCTGCCTGCTTGAAGATGCGGCTCAACGCGGAAAGATATTCGGGAAAGTTGATGATCTCCATCGAAGACATCAGCACCAGATAATCGGCGCCTTCTTTTTCCACCGGCACCTCGATGCCGGTCTCGGCCTGCACATGTTTGATCTGCGCCAGCACCGCCGGCCACTTGATGCCCATCGGACTGCCGATGGTCACTGCGCGCGTGGTCGCCGCGATCAGGTCTTCCTGTGCATGGCCCGAGGCCGCCATGCCTTCGCGCATCTTGCGGATCATGTAGGTGAGGTCGTTGCCGACCGGACAGACCATGGAGCAGCGCCCGCATAGTGTGCAACTGTCGTACACCAGCGGTTCCCACTCTTCCAGTTCTGCATCCGTCACCGGCAAGCTCAGACCAAGCGCTTTTCCAAGCTTGCCGAGCAAGGTGTATTCCTGCTGCCACACACGGCGCAATGGCTCCAGTTTATGGATGGGCGTGTATTTCGCATCGCCGGTCTCGGTGTAGAACAGGCACGCTTCCGCGCACAGGCCGCAATGCACGCAACTGGAGAAGAAACTGGCGATGGGCGCGTCGATCACTTCTTTGAAGGAATTGAGGCCTTTTTCCAAAGTCGCACTCATGACTCGGCCTCCATTCGTCCCGCAGTACTCCAAGATTCCATCAGTCGGCCTCCGGCATCACTCGCGGACGCTCCCATCCCCGCTGCGCTGGGCCCCTGCTCACTGCTCATGATTCGGCCTCTTGCTCGTGCGGCAAAAAATTTCAAATTCAGTTGTCGGCCTCCGGCGTCAATCGCGGACGCTCCCATCCCCGCTTTGCGGGGCCCCTGCTCGCTGCTCATGACGCCACTCCCTTCCGTCCAAAGATATCGCCGTTGTACCAGCGCGAGATGAACACGGAGAAGGTGTGGAACAGTTTGGTGAACGGCAGCAGTACCAGCAGCAACTCGACCGAGAATAGATGCAGCGACAGCATCAAGGTGTATTCGAACAGCAAGTGGTGGTAAGCCAGATAGCCGGTCAGCAAAGGCAACAACGTCACCGCCCATGCGAGGTAGTCGCCGAAACCGGACAACATGCGCTTCACCGGATTGGTGAGCCGATGTGCCAGCAGCACTCCCAATGCCGCGATGGCAGCAACCGCAGAAGCATCGACCATGGCCGATGGCAGACCGGGCCAGCCGATGCCGAACATATTGCGGAAGAATTCGATATGCGGCGCGAAGAAGAAGATGTTCGCCAACAGTCCGAGGTGGAACACATAACCGCCGATGTAGGTCACCGGCTCACGTTTCAGCAAACCCTGCGGCGGCAGGGAACGTGTGAACATCGTGCGCCAACCGCTGCCCGGACTGTCGCTGCGCGGCTGTGCCAGATCCGGCTTGCGACCCAATCCGAAGATCTCGAACAGTCGCAACACGACTCCGGCGGCGAACAACATCAGCGCCCAGTTCAGCGCATCCCCGCGCGCGAAGGTCAGCAGGTCGAGAGGGTTCATTTCTCCTCCCGCAGCAATTCCTGCGCCGTGACTTTCTCGTGTGCCGTTCTCGCCGCCGCCTTGGTCGAACGGTTGTGCCAAGTGATGGCCACGCCTGCCGCCGCACCCACTGCCGCCGCCGTACCCAGCATGGCGGATGTGGCCGACACCGGCATGGACAGCGCCTTGTACAACGGCCCCGCATCCCAGAAATTCGGCTCGGAACAACCGATACAGCCGTGCCCGGACTGGATGGGGAAACTGGTGCCGTCGTTCCATTTGGTGGTGGCGCAGGCGTTGTAAGTCACCGGCCCTTTGCAGCCGAGCTTGAACAGGCACCAGCCCATGCGCGCCGCCTCGTCGTCGAAGGTCTGCGCGAACTTGCCTTGGTCGTAGAATGGACGGCGGTAGCAACGATCGTGGATGGTCTCGCCATAAAAAGATTTCGGGCGACCCAAATCATCCAGTTCCGGGATGCTGCCGAAGGTGAGAAAGTGCGCCAGCACGCCCGTCATCACCACCGGGATGGGCGGGCATCCGGGCACGTTGATGATGGGTTTGTCTTTGATGATGTCGCTCACCGCCACTGCGCCCGTCGGGTTCGGGTCGGCTTTGGGCAGGCCGCCATAGGTGGCGCAGGTGCCCACTGCGACGATGGCTGCCGCGCCCTTGGCGGTCTCCACCAGCATGTCGTAGTTGCTGATGCCGGCGATGGTGGAGTAACCGGGATCGCCCAGCGGGATCGAGCCGTCGACGACCAGCAGATATTTTCCTGCGTTGTCCTGCATCGCCAGTGCGCGTGCGTGCTCTGCTGCCTCGCCCGAAGCGGCTTGCAAGGTATGGTGGTAGTCGAGGGAGATGAGATCGAAGATCAGCGTTTCCAGCGTCGGCGAATGCGAGCGCGTGATGGATTCGGTGCAGCCGGTGCATTCCTGGAACGACAACCAGATCACCGATTGCCGCCGCGCTTTGGCGATCGCTTCGGCCATCACACTCGCCATCGCGGGTGGCAGTGCCAGCATCGCAGTCATGGCGGTGCAGAACTTGAGGAACTCGCGACGGGTAACGCCGCGCTGTTGCAGACCTTCGCCCACGCTTCCCGGTAAGACCTCTGTGTGCTTCATGTCGACTCCTTGAGCGGAATTAACTTTGCGACCTGCGGGCATTCTGAGCGGCGAACCTGCCCGGGTCAATCCATCCAATGGGTCATCAATAGTTGACTATTCTGTATCCGGCGAATGGCCGAAATCATCGATGATCCTGCATGCTGTCGCACACACCTCAGGCAGTGCTGCCGCCACCTCCGGCGTCAACGTTTCACCCCACCCGACCACAGCGGGTTGCACCCCGATCAGCGCGCGCCGCTGCGGCCAATGTCCGGTCAGGCGCGAGATGGACATCAGATCGAGCAGGCCCACCTCATGCACGCTGCTCTTGCGGTTCGCTCCGAGAAAGCGATCCATCGCCTCGCCCTCGAAGCTGCGCACCGTGCCCGGCGCCGCGCCCAGCTCCGCCGCATCGATCACCAGCAGCGCATCGCATTCGCTGATCGGCACGGCCAGCGTGAATGACAGCGTGCCGCCATCGAGGAACTCCATGTCATCGCGCACGCCGTACTGCGCCTCCAACTCATGCATGGCGACGATGCCCACGCCTTCGTCGGTGAGCAGCGTGTTGCCGATGCCGAGCACGAGTATCTTCATGCCCATTCCAATTCCCACGGCACGCAGGGATCAAGTGTGGTGACGAGCCGTGCGATTTGCTGCCGCAGCGCACCCCGGTCGCGCGCGTCCGCTCCCAGCAGTCGATCATGCAACACACCCTGCGGATGAAAGTTCCATTCGGTCGGAGCGACAATCAGATAGTCGGTGACGACATCGCCATCGAGCACGACCTCATGCATCAGCAGGCCGCGCGCGATCTCCACCAGCGCACGGCCGATGCCGGGCGCGACAGGCACGGCACTCACGCTGCCGACACAATCCGTTGCGTGCCGACCGGATGCCCATTCCGCGAGTTCATCGAAGCGCGCCTGCCAGTGTGCAGACATAGAGGGGGGATCCGAGTCAGCATGCTTCCTGGCAAGTGCACCCGTCTCTGCCGCAGCGCCATTCCACTCGGGGCGGCGACAGAATTCAGCGGACAGGCGTGGCCACGCTGCCAAGGAGTTTCTTGCATCAAATATCGGCAAAAAATGGGAGGCTGATGTATACGCATCATCCAACTGGCGCAGACGCATACGCAGCGCTTGGATGCCAGGGCGTGTCAGCAAGGCCAGCAGTTCGTCGCGACGACCTTCCGCTATCGCCTTGACGCCAAGGACGAATTCCTGCTGGAGCGCCGCCTCTCCCAACAGCGGCGGCAGATCGAGCAGACAACGCCACAGATGTTCGCGCAAGGCTTCGCGCTGAACCTCCACGTCGATCATGGGAGTGCATTCTTCCCCGCGTGCAGCGGACAGCGCCAACATGGCTGCCCGCGTTTGAGCTTGTCCGCACAGTGCGAACATCAAAGAGATTATGCGCACCGCTTGCCCTGTCGTGCGGCCACGCAATAGCGGCAATACTTCCGGGCGTTCACTGCTCACTTGAACTCCGCTCACCTGCCCGTCAGTACAGGCGAGCCGTATGAGCACACGCCCGGGATCCAGATCGGGAATCATTTGGAGGAGAGGAGATCGGGGAAATACTTGTCGAGATCGGTCTCGCCCTGCATGGCAGCGGCGAGGCCATCGAGTGCGAGGCTGATCTCGTTCACACGGTCAGTCGTCAGCTTCTCGCGTGCCTGTCCCAGCACGGCGTACACCCAATCGCCGACAGCGACTTCTTCCAGCAGCAAGGCATTCAGCCGCTCGCGCCGACCGCGCCCTTCGCACCACGCGAACGCGCCATCGATTTCAACGACTTGCATAGGGATGCCAAGACACATGGCAGGCTCTTCTCAACTTAAGTATTACGGGTGATGAATCATGTCACATTCCACAGGCAGCGGTGAAGCAGATAGGCTCCTCGTGTGTGCCTGGATGGTTTTAAGACAAGTGCGTCAGGAGGGGAAGGCAGCATCTCCATTCATATCCCAGCACATTCGTTTCGAACAGCATTATTCCGATGCCCGCCCTTTATTGTTCGAGAATAAATCGACTCCGGCACCTTTAGCCACTTTCGCTGAAAGACGGTGTATCTCTATCGTGCTATGAACGATCTCTTCATGCTGGCGCAATTGTTCGCGCACCTGTTCCGGCGTCAGCGTTTCGCTGTGTGTCACGATACTGATGGCGCAGGAATAAGCCTCCGCCCCTACGCGCCAGACATGCAGATCGACGATCTTCGTCCCATCGGGATGCGCGGGCAGTTCGATGACCTCGCGTATCTCATCCACGACAGGATGATCCATCTCGCGGTCGAGCAACACCTTGCCCGTGTCGATCAACAACCCTTTTGCCCATATTCCCACCAGCGCCGCACCGACAAGACCCATCACCGGGTCCAGCCACGACCAGCCGTAGAATAGGCCGCCCGCCAGCGCGACGATGGCCAGCACCGAAGTCGCCGCATCGGCGATGACATGCAGATAGGCCGATCTCAGGTTCAGATCGTGATGGTGCTCGTGCGCATGCCCGTGATGATGATGGTCGCCGTGCGCGCGACCGAGGATGACGGCGCAGACCACATTGACCAGCAGACCGATCACCGCCACGAAGATCGCCTGTTGATAGTGGATAACCTGCGGTTGCAACAGCCGCTCGACCGAACCGAACACCATCATCGCGGCAACGCCCAGCAGAAAGATGGCACTGGCGAACCCGCCCAAAATCTCGATCTTCCAGGTGCCGAAAGCGAAGCGCGGATCATCCGCATAACGCCGCGCCGCCGCATAGGCAAAGGCGCTCAGCCCGATGGCGAAGGCATGCGAACTCATGTGCCACCCGTCGGCCAGCAAAGCCATCGAGTTGAACCACCAGCCCGCCGCGATCTCCACCACCATCATGGCCGCGGTGATCCACATCACCGCGCGCGTGCCGCGCTCGGCGGCAGGATTATCCGCATTGAAAACGTGTTGGTGAGACCAGCGGGAATCGTTATGTGCGGTAGTCATGATCAGCGCATCTTCTCCACCGCTTCTTCCACCCGCTCCACCGCGATGATCTCCATACCGTCGATCTTATGCTTGGGGGCGTTGGCCTTGGGGATGATGGCGTGGGTGAAGCCGAGTTTGGCGGCTTCTTTCAATCTTTCCTGCCCGCGCTGCACGGGGCGCACTTCTCCGGCCAACCCCACTTCGCCGAACACCACCATCTTTTCCGGCAGCGGTTTATTGCGTAGCGAGGAAACGATGGCGAGCAGCACCGCTAGATCGGCACCCGGTTCGGTGATCTTCACGCCGCCCACGGCGTTGATGAACACGTCCTGATCGAAACAGGCGATGCCCGCGTGGCGGTGCAGTACGGCGAGCAGCATGGCCAGACGATTCTGTTCCAAACCCAGCGACAAGCGGCGTGGTGTAGGTGCATGCGAATCATCGAGCAGCGCCTGTATCTCCACCAACAAGGGGCGCGTGCCTTCCTGCGTGACCATGACGCAGGAACCCGGAACTTGCGTGCCATGTTGCGACAGGAACAAGGCGGATGGGTTGCTCACTTCGCGCAGGCCTTTCTCAGTCATGGCGAACACGCCGAGTTCGTTCACCGCACCGAAGCGATTTTTGAACGCGCGGATGAGGCGAAAACTGGAATGAGTGTCACCTTCGAAATACAGCACGGTATCGACGATATGCTCCAGCACGCGCGGCCCGGCCAGCGCGCCTTCCTTGGTGACGTGGCCGACGAGAATGATGGTGACGCCGCTGCTCTTGGCCAGCCGCGTGAGTTGCGCCGCGCATTCGCGCACCTGCGCCACCGAACCGGGCGCGGAAGTGAGTTGCTCGGAATACACGGTCTGGATGGAGTCGATGACCACCACGTCCGGCTTCTCGTTGGCGACGGTGGCTTGGATCTTCTCCAACTGTATCTCCGGCAGCAGGTGCACTTCGCGCGCATCCAGCGCGAGGCGTTTGGCGCGCAAAGCGATCTGCTGCGCCGATTCTTCGCCGCTGACGTAGAGGACTTTTTGTGATTGCGAGAGATGCGCCAAGGCCTGCAACAACAAGGTGGATTTTCCGATGCCGGGGTCGCCGCCGATGAGTACCACGCCGCCTTCCACCAACCCTCCGCCCAACACGCGATCGAACTCGGCGATGCCGGTGGGTGTGCGCGAGACTTCGCTCGCCTCCACCTCGGCCAACTGTTGTAACTTGCCCGATGCGGCTAATGCGCTGTAGCGGTTCTTGCCCGCCGATGGCAGCGTTTCCGCCACCGATTCCACCAGCGTGTTCCACTCGCCGCAATGCGGACACTGGCCCTGCCATTTGGGAGATTGTCCGCCGCACTCGGTGCAGCTATAGATGGTTTTTGCTTTTGCCATAACTGCCTCTAAAAATTAGGCTGCAAGGATAACTCGAATGCCATCGGGTAGAATAGCAAGCATGTTAAGGCTCACTGAAATCAAGCTTCCGCTCGACCACCCGCAACACGCCCTGCACGACGCGATCATCCAACGCCTCGGTATCCGCGTGGACGAATTAAAGGGCTTCACTCTCTTCCGGCGCGGCTACGATGCGCGCAAACCCTCGGCCATCCTGTTCATCTACACGCTGGATGTGGAAGTGGCGAACGAGGAAAAGGTGCTGCGCCGTTTCAAGAACGATGTGCATGTGAAAGTGGCACCTGACACCAGTTATCACCCCGTTGCCCAAGCGCCCAAAGGATTGACCGAACGCCCTGTTGTGATCGGAACCGGACCGTGCGGCCTGTTCGCCGGACTGATCCTAGCGCAGATGGGTTTCCGCCCCATCATCCTGGAGCGCGGCAAAGAGGTACGCGAACGCACCAAGGACACTTGGGGCTTGTGGCGCAAACACGAGTTGAACCCGGAATCGAACGTGCAGTTCGGCGAAGGCGGCGCGGGCACGTTCTCCGATGGCAAGTTGTACAGTCAGGTGAAAGACCCCAAGCATTACAGCCGCAAGGTGTTGAAGGAGTTCATCAAGGCTGGCGCTCCACCCGAGATCGAATACGTGAGCAAGCCGCACATCGGTACGTTCAGGCTGGTCGGCATGGTGGAGGTGATGCGCGCAAACATCATCGAACTCGGCGGCGAGGTGCGTTTCCAGAGTCGCGTGAACGACATCGAGATCGACGATGGGCAAGTGCGCGGCGTGACACTGGCGAACGGCGACCGCATCGCCACACGGCACGTGGTGCTCGCCATCGGCCACAGTGCGCGCGACACCTTTGAGATGTTGCACCAGCGCGGCGTCTATATGGAGGCCAAACCCTTCTCGGTGGGCTTCCGCATCGAACATCCGCAATCGCTCATCGACACAGCGCGCTTCGGCAAGAATGCGGGCAATCCCTTGCTCGGCGCGGCGGATTACAAACTGGTGCATCACGCCAGCAACGGACGCTCGGTGTACAGCTTCTGCATGTGTCCGGGCGGCACGGTGGTGGCGGCCACTTCCGAGGAAGGCCGTGTGGTCACCAACGGCATGAGCCAGTATTCGCGCAACGAACACAACGCCAACAGCGGCATCGTGGTCGGCATCACGCCGCGGGATTATCCGGGCGGCCCGTTGGCAGGCATCGAATTCCAACGCCAATGGGAAAGCCGCGCTTACGTGTTGGGCGGCAGCAATTACAACGCGCCGGGACAACTGGTTGGCGATTTCATCGCGCAACGTGCCTCAACCAAATTGGGCAAAGTGCTGCCCTCCTACACGCCGGGTGTGACGCTGGGCGACCTCTCCACCGCATTGCCGGACTATGTGATCGAGGCCGTGCGCGAGGCATTGCCCGCGTTCGAGAAGAGCATCAAAGGTTTCGCCATGCACGATGCCATCCTCACCGGTGTGGAGACGCGCACCTCATCTCCTGTCAGCATCAAACGCGACGAAAGCTATCAGAGCATGAACACCAAAGGACTGTATCCGGCGGGGGAAGGCGCGGGTTATGCGGGAGGCATCATGTCTGCCGCCATCGACGGTATCGAAGTCGCGGAGGCGGTCGCGTTAAGTTTGGCGCAACAAGCCAAATAGCCGTTCACTCACCAGGCCGTGTGTAGGCTGACTCGCCAAGCCATGCCGCTGGTTGATGATGCCGTGTCTGAAGAAGCGAAATGTGCCGCAGGAATAAGCTGAACTCGCATCGTCGTCTTCACACCGACCAGTTCATCCACCCATGTGTTCAGATAATAAAAAGGATCGGTGACCACCAGCGCGGCCTTGCCCCACCCCTTGGGTTCATCCGTACTGGCGAGTATTTGTTCACGCAACGGCGTGAATACGAACTCACCCAGCAACATCCCGGTAACCGGTGTGATTATCAGGTCTTGTTTCGAGACTGGTTCGAAGAAGGCTTCAGGGCCGCACTCAAAGATCGCCGACCACAGAGCCGATGTCAGGAAAGACTGCGTTCTGTCCAAGCCGCGTTCCCGTGCACGAATGTAGTAAGTCGCCCCCCAGTAAGGGTGAAGCACGTTGTTGATCACCCAGTCATCATGATCCCACACAGCTTTGGAAATATTACGCCGCCACTTTGCCGTGGTGACCGCTTTCTTGTCTTCAGGACTCCAAGAGGTAATACGCTCCGGTGCTCTGTACAGCGCCGCCACGGCAACGAACTGCCAACCGATGAAATAGGCGGTATCGCCAGTCAGCCCGCGCCAATCCGGCGAGCCGATGGATGTATCTGATGTTGATATGGAAAAAGAAGATGGCGATGTTTGCTCGGCTGCGCTCAAGCGGTGCGACCAGCCCAGTATCACCACAAGGGTTATCAGCAACAGGTAGTTTGGTCTTGATAGGTTCATGGCAAAAACCTTACGCCGATAGACCGTAGGATTCAATTCATCCGAAAGACCGGCTTCAGTGGAGCGTATCGTTACTGGAGACTGACACGACACCAGAGAACACCGCCTCGGCATCGACCGCATCAAAAACATAACGCTGATTGCAGAATTCGCAATGCACCTCGATCTCTTTGCGCTCGGCGAGGATGGCAGCCACTTCTTCGCGCCCCAGCATCTGCAACATGCGCGCCACGTTCTCGCGTGAACAGGCACACCGGAAGCTCACGGTCTGCGCATCGAACAGTCGGATGTCTTCTTCGTGATAGAGACGGTGTATCAATTCGTCCGCGGGCAAGGTCAGCAACTCTTCCGGCTTGAGCGTGTCAGCCAGTTGGTTAGTCCTACCCCATGCATCGACGTCATGCGACTCGCTCTTCTCGGGCAGTTTCTGCAGCAGCATCCCGCCCGCGTGTTGCGCATCCGCCGCCAACCACAAGCGTGTCTCCAACTGCTCCGAGCGCGTCATGTAGTTCTGCAATATCTCGGCGATGCTATCGCCTTCCAGCGCGACGATACCTTGGTAAGCCTGGTTGCCGTCCTTGGGATCGAGCGTGATGACGAAGCGTCCGTCACCCACCAGGTCCTGCAACGTGCCCTGCGTCAGGTCGCCTTCCCACTTGGCCGTGGCACGCAGTTCCAGATCGCCCGAGCATTCCACCACCAGCAACTTCACCGCGCCCTTGCCGTGTATCTGCAACACCATGGAGCCTTGCAACTTGAGTGTGGCGGCCAACAGCACCGCAGCGGCGCATAGTTCGCCCATCAGGTTTTGCAACACCGGCGGATAATTGTGGCGCTCGATGACGGACTGCCAGACGCGATCGAGACGCACGATCTCGCCGCGTATCGGCAGGTGTTCGAACAGGAAACGATGCAGGGA
>JARCRR010000164.1 GCA_029850565.1 Gallionella sp.
TGTTGCGCGTGGACGATCTGTTCGATGATGTGTTCTCCATCGAGCATTCGCGCTACATGCCCAAGCCGCAGACGGCGGGTTTCAGACGTTTGTTGCGCAAGCATCGTATCAATGCAGCGCAGTGTGTGATGGTGGAAGACAGTGCGGAGAATCTGAAGACAGCGAAGCGGCTCGGGATGCGTACCGTGTGGGTGAGTGATGCGCCGCGTGCGCCGGGCTTTGTGGATGTGAAGATACACGATGTGCTGGAGTTGCCGCGCGCAATCTCCAAACTTTGAAAAGGAAACAACATGGCAGCGAAACCGGGCGAAAGAAAATTACAGATCCTGCAAACCATCGCTGAGATGCTGGAGCAACCCAAGGGTGAAAAGATCACCACCGCTGCGTTGGCGGCGCGCCTCGATCTTTCCGAAGCGGCGCTATACCGTCACTTCGCCAGCAAAGCGCAGATGTACGAGGGGCTGATCGAATTCATCGAACAGACCGTGTTCGGCCTGGTGAACAAGATCGCCACCGAAGAACAGGATGGCTTGAATCAAGTTGAAGGTATCGTCGCCCTCTTGCTGGGCTTCGCCAAGAAGAATCGCGGCATGACACGGGTATTGATCGGCGATGCGTTGGTGAACGAGGACGAGCGCTTGCAACAGCGTATCAACCAGTTCCTCGACCGCGTCGAGGCGACCCTCAAACAATCCCTGCGCATCGCTGCTACCCAAGGCAAGCTGGAGGCGGACGCCGACTTCGGCGCACACGCCAACCTATTGCTGTGTTTCGTCGTCGGGCGTTGGAGCCAGTTCGGCAAGAGCGGCTACGCGCGCGACCCCATGGCGCAATGGCCGCAGCAGTGGGGTATTCTCAGAAGTCAGTTCAATTAAGCACTTCGGTTGCGCCCCCAAATAAAAGCCGCTATATTCCTGCCCATGCACTTCTCTAGACACATCTCGCAATCGCATTCCACCTTCAGCCTGCTGGCCGCGCTGAAGCTGCGCTCGCGCGCAAACTAAACCCACCCCCAAAGAATCAAATCAGGCGGCTCGGTTGGTGTGAGCTGTGGATGAACAATTGCGATGGAGCAAACATGACTGACAAATTAATCATATTCGACACAACGTTGCGCGACGGCGAGCAAAGCCCGGGCGCATCCATGACTAAAGAAGAAAAATTGCGCATCGCGCGCCAGTTGGAAAAACTGGGCGTGGATGTGATCGAGGCGGGCTTTGCCGCAGCCAGCCCCGGCGATGCGGATGCGATCCACAGCATCGCCAAAGTGATCGAGCGTTCTACCGTGTGTTCGTTGGCGCGTGCCAGTGAGAAGGATGTGCGCGCTGCGGGAGAGGCGATCAAACCGGCCAAGCACGGGCGTATCCACACTTTCATTGCCACTTCGCCCATCCATATGCAACACAAGTTGCGCATGTCGCCGGACGAAGTGGTGGCACGTGCGGTACAGGCGGTGAAATGGGCGCGTGAATATACCGACGATGTGGAGTTCTCTGCCGAGGATGCGGTGCGTTCCGACATCGATTTTTTGGTGCGCATCTTCGACGAAGTCATCAAGGCGGGTGCGAAGACGCTGAATGTGCCGGACACCGTGGGCTACAGCATCCCGATGTTGTGGGGTGAGCGCTTCAAAGAACTCATCGCACGCGTGCCCAACAGCGACAAGGTGATTTGGTCGACCCATTGCCATAACGACTTGGGTATGGCCTCTGCCAATTCCTTGGCGGCGGTGATGAACGGTGCACGCCAAGTGGAGTGCACCATCAACGGTTTGGGTGAACGTGCGGGTAATGCTTCGCTGGAAGAGATTGTGATGGCGGTGAAGACGCGCCGCGATATCTTCACTTGCGATACGGGGATCGATACCACGCAGATCGTGCCGACATCGAAGTTGGTGTCCAGCATCACAGGCTATCCGGTGCAGCCGAACAAGGCCATCGTCGGTGCCAACGCTTTCGCGCACGAATCCGGCATCCATCAGGACGGTGTGCTGAAACATCGCGAGACCTACGAAATCATGCGTGCCGAAGATGTGGGTTGGGGGGCGAACAAATTGTCCTTGGGAAAATTGTCCGGTCGCAATGCGTTCCGCACTCGCTTGCAGGAATTGGGCATCGTGCTGGAGAACGAAGATGCCTTGAACGCGGCCTTCGCGCGCTTTAAAGATCTGGCCGATCGCAAGAGCGAGATCTTCGATGAGGACATTCAAGCGCTGGTGAGCGATGAAGAGGTCACGCAACTGAGCGATTATTTCCGCCTAGTGGCGATGGGTGCGCATTCCGAAACGGGATCGTTGCCTGTGGCGCGCGTGGTGATGAGCGTCGGTGGCAAGGAACAGCAAGCTGATGCACAAGGCGGTGGTCCGGTGGATGCCACGTTCAAGGCCATCGAGCAGATCGTGAAGAGCGAGACGGAGTTGTTGCTGTATTCGGTCAACAACATCACCAGCGGCACCGATGCGCAGGGTGAGGTGACGGTGCGTCTGGCCAAGGGCGGACGCGTGGTCAACGGTCAGGGTGCGGATACCGACATCGTGGTGGCATCTGCCAAGGCTTATTTGAATGCGCTGAACAAGCTGGATACAGGGATGGATAGAGCACATCCGCAGGTGTGATCTATCCAAGCGATTCCGCAGGGAGGTCGGTATGAGATTCGATACGGTTATTAAGGTAGCGCTGTTATGTGCAGTTACGCTGGTGTCGAATCTTGTACTGGCTTCTGAGATGCGAGTCGGTCAGAAGGCGAGCAAGGCTCAAGCGCATCAAACCAAGCGTGTGCTGACGAAGCACACCAAGAAGCTGGAGGCGAAGCCTGCGGCGGTCGTGGAGAGTGTGGTGGAGAAGCCGTTTGTGCCGGAACCTGGCGCGACCAGCGACCCCGCCACCAAAGAAGAGATATCCCCGGTTGATAAGAATGTGCCTTCTTTGGAGTTGAAAGGCGTGCGCGGTTAATTGCTTGACACTTGCGCCAGAATGGCTGCACGTGCCTGAACGGCATTCAGAAGCACCTCGGTAAAGTTACTTCGATAGATTCTGTCATCGACGCACAGATCGAATCCGTCACAATCCACCCCGACCATAACGACCTCCTGAGCGTTAACTATCCCTAGTGATCTTGCCAGCGCCTTGCGTTGGTCGGAGTCGAATTCGGCGAGCAGTTCGGACTCGCCCGCGATCAGCGGGTAGATTGGGACGCGGTAGTTGTCGGCTTTGACCCAATGGATGTCGCCGAATCCGCCGATGTGGCGGATCGCAAAGGGGACGATGCGGAAGAAGTTGAAATCGGCCATGTCGAAGTAGGTCTGTGCTTCGGGAAAGTAGCGCAGATAGCGCTTGCCGCAACGGTCTCGTTCGGGGTCGAACGAAGCGTTTCCTACTAGTGTGACGCGCCCTTGAGTCTGGATGTGCGGATCGTTTTGGTCATGTGTGATGAGGCTGACGCGGGAATCGTTCAGGATGTTCTTGGTGTGCTCGGCCAATCCGCTGATGAGGATGAGCAGGCTGCCGTCGTGATCCACCATGTAAGGGGCGATAGAGCCGAAAGGATGGCCATCGAACTTCTTGGAGAGTGTGGAAAGAGTGCCGTAACGGTGCGCGCGCAACATCTGGCGGGCAGTGCGGGCGTTGCTTTGTGACTTGGAGTTGTCGGTTATCATGTGGAGCATTGTATTGGGATATCGTTGGATATGAAACTTCCGAACCTTGGGGTGATGGATTCGTTGCGTTTTTTGCGTTTCGTGGCTGTGCGTCTGCAGCAGGATCGCTGTACCGAGATGGCCGCGAGCCTGACCTTCACAACTTTGTTGTCGCTGGTTCCGTTGCTCACCATCATGCTGACGGTATTCTCGGCGTTTCCGGTGTTCACCGACCTGTCGACCCACCTGAAAGAATTCATCTTGTCCAATATGTTGCCGGAGACGGGTGGCAAGATGATCTCGCGCTACATGGAGCAGTTCGCCGAGAGCGCATCTCGCCTCACGGCGGTCGGTATCGCTTTCTTGGCGATCACGGCGATGTGGATGATGCTGACCATAGACAACGCCTTTCATCGCATCTTCCGCGTGTCGCGCCAGCGCAACATGCTGCAACGCATCTTGGTGTATTGGGCAGTCATCACCCTTGCGCCATTGCTCATCGGCGGTAGTCTTTCGCTGACCTCTTGGTTGATAGGCTTGTCAGTCGGCTATACGCAGCAGATTCCGGCTTTCGGGGTGGAGATGCTCAAGCTTCTACCCGTCGTGCTGACGACGGCTGCTTTCACTCTGTTGTTCCGTGTCGTGCCGAACCGTTACGTGCCGATGCGTCATGCGGTCATCGGCGGTGTCATCGCCGCTGTGGCATTCGAGTCGATGAACCAAGCCTTCGCCTATTACATCTCGCATTTTCCCACCTACAAGCTGGTCTACGGTGCGTTCGCCAGTCTGCCGATCTTCCTGTTGTGGATATATCTGTCGTGGTTGACGCTGCTGTTCGGTGCCATCATCACGGCATCCATCTCGCATTGGCGTAGCACGCATGCGTTGAAGCTCGACCAAGCCGCACAACTGTATTTCGCCTTGGCGATGCTCAAACTGATGCACAAAGGCTTGCAGAGCGGCGAGGTGCAAGATCTGGTCGGTCTTTCGCGACAGTTGCGCATCGGCTACGAGGATGTGGAACGCATCTTGAATAAACTGGTGAACGCAAAGATCGTCGCCAAACTTTCCGGTCTGGGCTGGAGCATGGTGCGCGCGCCCGAGCGCATCCAGTTGTCCGAACTCACGCGGATGTTCTTGTTGGATGTGAAATTGCTTCCCAAGCAGTCTGGCGATGCGGATATCCATGCGTGGTTCAATGGCTTGGAGAAGCATCTCGCCGAGGGAAGCAATCCAACCTTGAAAGAAGTATGGTCAAAATGATTTTGAGCGGTTGCCGTATGTCTGCTTTTCAGCTTTAATGCGCGGCCAATAAATGCAGGTGTTGCATCGTTAATTAAGGAGAGAAGTAATGAATTTCTTGGAAAAGTTGTTTGAAGGAACGTTGTGGAATAGTCGCTTCGTGATCTTGGCTGCCGTTATCGGAAGCCTGCTGGCTGGCTTTGCCATCTTTTACATGGCCACTGTGGATGTGGTGAACCTGTTCCAGCATTCGTTGCATTATGCGGACTCTTCATTGACTGAAGAGACGCGCAAAGCCTTGCATGACAGTATCGTTTCTCACATCGTCGAAGTGGTGGATGGTTACCTGCTGGCGACGGTGATGTTGATCTTTTCTTTGGGTTTGTACGAATTGTTCATCAGCGACATCGATCAGGCGCACGGTAGCAAAGCGGCGAGCAAGATACTGGTCATCAACAACCTGGACGACCTGAAATCGAAGCTGGCAAAAGTGATCTTGATGATCATGATCGTCACACTGTTCGAAGAGGCGATCACGATGCATATGAGCAGCCCGCTCGATCTGGTCTATTTTGGCGCTGCTATCGCCCTGATCGCCCTTGCACTGTATCTGACCCATGCGGCCGATGGACATTCGGCGGACGACGATGCAGGAGTGACGGACATAGAGCACGAGGAAAAAGCGGGCCATTGATGCGAGCTCTCTCGCTCCTGTTGGGCGCAGTGCTTACACTCTGCGCTGTGTCTGCCGATGCCCGGCCCTTCGAGTTCAAGGATATGCAGGGTAATGTTCAGCGCCTGAACGATTATCGCGGCAAGTGGGTGCTGGTCAATTTTTGGGCGACCTGGTGTCCGCCCTGCCTTGAGGAAGTGCCTGATCTGGTCGAGTTGCACGAGGCGCACAAGAAGACCGATTTGGTCGTGATCGGTGTGGCTCTGGACTCTACTGAGAAGTCCGTCAAAGCGTTCGTGACAAAGCGCAAGGTCACATACCCCATCGTGTTGGGGGATTACGATATGGCTGAGCAAGTGGGGCAGATAGAGGTGCTACCGACTTCCTATCTGTACAACCCGCAGGGCGAGTTGGTGAGCTATCAGGAAGGTATCCTTTCGCGCGAAAGCGTGGAGTCCTACATCAAGAACAAAAGCAAGAAGTAGTTAGCTGGTACGGCGGCTGGGTACCCAGTGTTTATGCCACGCCGCCTTTACCAGATTCGGATATTCCGGCTTGCCCAGGCTGCCGTTGTAACGTCCCAAGGCGCGATACAGGTCGCCGTGTTCGATATCCAGATAGTGACGCAAGATGGTACAGCCGTAGCGCAGGTTGGTACGCAGATGGAACAGGTTATGCTCATTTGCACCGATCGATCTCTTCCAGAATGGCATCACCTGCATGTAGCCGCGCGCGCCGACTTTCGATACGGCATACTTCCTGAATCCACTCTCCACTTCGATCAGCCCCAACACCATGTGCGGATCCAGACCCGCGCGCGTCGCTTCGTAATGCACGGTGCTCAACAGGTCGAATCGATACTCCGCATCGGGTATCTTCTTCGCAAGGCGCGCCGACATCTCATCCAACCAAGTCTGCGCTTCCTGTTGTGAGGAGAAAGCGAGCTTGGGTGCGGCTTGATCGGATACTGCGCGCTGCAACATGGATCGCACGCTGGCCGACAGCACTTCTTCTTTCTGGTTGCCTGCCTGTGCGGGCGCGGCACAACACAAGCTCATCGCCATGAGCGAAAACAGTGACTTGCGGAGTGCATAGTGCAGTTTCATAGTTTCGATTGTACGAGCTTGCGCACATCTTGCAAGGCAATGGATTGGGCTTCCGCATCTTTGCGGCCTTGATATTCCACCTTACCTTCTTTCAATCCACGGTCGCCGATGACGATGCGATGCGGGATGCCGATCAGTTCGAGGTCGGCGAACATCACTCCCGGACGTTCGTCTCGGTCATCCATCAGCACTTCGATGCCTGCCGCGCTCAGCTCGGCATAGAGCTGCTCTGCCGCATTGCGAACCGATTCGCTCTTCTTGAGTCCGATGGGAGCGATGGCGACCTGGAACGGTGCCATGCCAGCGGGGATGGCGATGCCGCGCGCGTCGAAATTCTGCTCAATGGCTGCCGCGACGATGCGCGAGACGCCGATACCGTAGCATCCCATCTCCATCACTTGCGTCT
This sequence comes from Gallionella sp., assembly GCA_029850565.1. Classification (GTDB taxonomy): domain Bacteria; phylum Pseudomonadota; class Gammaproteobacteria; order Burkholderiales; family Gallionellaceae; genus Sideroxyarcus. The sequence continues at coordinate 7,062 of JARCRR010000164.1, forward strand.
TGCCGTTCTCGTCCAGATAGGTGGCTTGCAACGCTTCGGAATACTTGGTGCGCAGTTGGAAGATGTGACCGACTTCGATGCCGCGACATATCTCCAGCGTCCCCTTGCCATCAGGCGATGCATCACCGGTGACGACGTTGCGCACGTCGGCGATGACATCAGGCTCTGGCAGGTCGCGTCCCCAGTTCACGCCAGCGGTATGGAACTTGGCCATGTTCGCGCCAGTCACGAAATCGCTCATGGCGGCAACGGTACGGTCGGCGATGACGCGCACCTGATCGCGTGCGATGCCGACGGGACCTAGGAATCCGGGGGGGCAATTGAAGAATGCGCGGATCTCGTCTTCGCGCGCAAAGCGAAAATCAGCCAAACCTTCCAGTTTTCCGACTTTCACTTCGTTCAATGAGTGATCGCCGCGCAACAGGACGATGTGCAACTTATCGTTCGCCATGAGTGCGATGAGTTTGACGGTGCGTTGCAACGGAATGCCCAGCAGAGCGGCAACATCTTCGCAGGTGGTTTGCCTGGGCGTATCCACGTCACGCATCGTTTCTGTCGGCGCGGCGCGCGGCGTAGTTGGCGCGAGTGCTTCGGCCAGTTCCACGTTGGCAGCGAAATCGGAAGTGGGGCAATAGGCCAATGCGTCCTCGCCCGAGTCCGCCAGTACATGGAACTCATGCGAACCGCTACCTCCGATAGCGCCGGTATCGGCGGCGACAGCGCGGAACTGCAAACCCAAGCGGGTGAAGATGCGGCTGTAGGTGTCGT
>JARCRR010000165.1 GCA_029850565.1 Gallionella sp.
GCTGAAAGGACCGAACGAGAGCGAAGAGATCGCCATCGGCAGGCAGATCGCGGGCAATCTGTTGGGTGCCGCGCCGTTGGTGAAAGACGACAAATTACAGAAGTACGTGAACCGCATCGGCACGTGGGTGGCGACACAGAGCGAACGCCCCGACCTGCCTTGGCATTTCGGCGTCATCCAGTCGGAAGACCTGAATGCTTTCGCCGCTCCGGGTGGTTACATCTTCATCACGCTGGGGCTGTATCGCACTTTCCAAAGCGAGGCGGATCTGGCGGGCGTGCTGGGGCACGAGGTCGGGCACGTCATCCGGCAGCATCACTTGAAGATATTGCAGCAGAGCAAGCTGGTGGATGCGGGCAGCAAGGCGTTGTCGAGATCGGTTGGCGGCAACGACAAAGTACAACAGTTGATCGGTAGCGGCGCGGAGATTGTCGCGCGCGGACTGGATAAGGATGCCGAATTCGAAGCGGATCGTATCGGTGTCGTATTGGCTACTCGTGCGGGTTACGATGCTTACGGCTTGCCCGCGGTGTTGCAGCAGATCGGCCACGCATCCAAAGACGATAATCGTGTCGCACTGTTGTTCAAGACACACCCGCTGCCCGAGGATCGTTTGGCCAAGCTCGACGGTGCAATGGGTGATCGCTTTGACCGCGTCAAGGGACTGACGTTGGAGAAGCGGTTGTATCGGGTGAAATAGTCTCTGCGCCTTGGGTGCGGTCGCTTTGATAGAATCGCGCCCCAATTTTATTGGTCATCAAAATGAATCCAACCTTGGTCTTTGACATCGAAACCATCCCCGACATCGCCGGATTACGCGTTTTGTACGAGCTCGACAATGCCGTGAGCGATAACGAAGTGGCAGAGTTGGCCTTCCAGATGCGCAGGCAAAAGACGGGCAGCGACTTTCTGCCACATCATCTGCAACGGGTTGCCGCTATCTCCTGCGTGCTGCGCGAGGGCGACAACTTCAAGGTGTGGTCGCTGGGCGAGATGGGCGAGGACGAGGGCAGTATCATCCAGCGCTTCTTCGACGGTATCGAAAAATACACACCGCAGATCGTGAGTTGGAACGGCGGCGGTTTCGATCTGCCGGTGCTGCACTATCGCGGCCTTATTCACGGCATCCAGTCGCCCCGTTACTGGGATCAGGGCGAGGACGACAAAGACTTCAAATGGAACAACTACATCAGCCGCTACCACTCGCGTCATCTGGACCTGATGGATTTGCTGGCGATGTACACCGGGCGTGCCAATGCGCCGTTGGACGAATTGGCAAAACTGATCGGTTTTCCCGGCAAGCTGGGCATGGACGGCAGCAAAGTGTGGGAGGCCTATCAGCAAGGCAAGCTGGCCGAGATACGCAACTACTGCGAGACCGATGTGGTGAACACATGGCTGGTGTTCGCACGCTTCCAATTGATGCGCGGCCAGTTCACCAAGGCGCGCTACGGGCAAGAGCTGGAATTGGTGCGCAGCACCCTAGGTAAATCCACCGAGCCGCATTGGGCGGAATATCTCGCAGCTTGGAAGCAGGATTAGTTTGATGTTGAGAAGTATTTGGCTGGCACTGGGCTGGCTGTGGGTCGCTGTCGTGTTCTATCTCTCGTTGATGCCGCTTCCTCCGGAACCTGTCAGTTTTGATGGGGTTGATAAGCTGGAACATGCGCTGGCCTACACATCGCTCATGCTGTGGTTCTGTCAACTCTATGTGGAAAAACGCGCCCGCATTCTTTTGTTTGCCTCCTTCGTGGCGATGGGCGTCGGTATCGAGATCCTGCAAGGGATGAGCGGTTATCGTTATTTTGAATATGCCGACATGCTGGCGAATACGGCTGGTGTGTTGATTGGTTTGGGTTTGGCGCATGCCGGCATGGGGCGCATATTGATGAAGTTGGAACGAAATGCAAAACACAAATAACACAGTCGTCATTGAATCTCTCGACCACGAAGGGCGCGGCATCGCGCATGCCGATGGCAAGGTCATCTTCATCGAAGGCGCGCTCACGGGCGAGCGCGTCACTTATTCGACGTATCGCAAGAAGAACAACTATGAGCAAGCCAAGGTCGGTCGGATATTGAAGCAGTCGTTCATGCGTGTGCAGCCGAAGTGCCCGGTCTTCGGCGTGTGCGGCGGATGTTCGATGCAGCATCTTGATGCGGGGGCGCAGGTCGCCGTCAAACAGCGCGTGCTGGAAGACAATCTGCAACGCATCGGCAAGGTCAAGCCGGAAGTCATTCTGCCTGCCATCTATGGCCAGCCTTGGGCTTATCGTCAGCGTGCGCGTCTATCGGTGCGTCATGTGCTTAAGAAGGAAAAGACGCTGGTCGGTTTTCGCGAGCAGAACGGAAAATATGTGGCTGATATGCAGCACTGCGAGATACTCACGCCCAAGATCGCCGGTTTGTTGCCATTGCTGGGGCAATTGAATGAGCGACTCGCCAGGCGTGACATCGTGCCGCAGATTGAGGTGGCTGTCGGTGATAACGTGGATGTCTTGGTGTTGCGCATCCTCGCTGCGCTGACGCTTGCGGATGAGGTGGCCATCAAGGCGTTTGCCGACGAACATCAAGTGCAGTTCTGGACACAGACCGGCGGGCCGGATACGGTCAAGCCGTTCTACCCGCTGGATGCGCCCGCGCTGAGTTACAGCCTGCCCGAGTTCGGTGTGACCATGCCGTTCGCTCCGACCGAGTTCACTCAAGTGAACAGCGATCTCAATCGCTTGATGGTCAGTCGTGCCATGCGTTTGTTGAAGCCGCAATCGAACGAGCGCATCGCGGACTTTTTCTGCGGGCTGGGTAACTTCACATTGCCTATCGCACGCAGCGGCGCGCAGGTGATGGGTGTCGAGGGCAGTGATGCACTGGTGAAGCGAGCACTACAAAGCGCCCGGTACAACAACCTGGGAGGCAATACGGAGTTCCGTGCTATGAACCTGTTCGAGATGACGGAGAGCGTTCTGGCAGGCTTGGGTAGATTCGACAAATGGCTGATCGACCCGCCGCGCGACGGAGCCATTGAACTGGTGAGGGCTATCACGCCGGAGACGGCACCTCAACGCATCGTTTATGTAAGTTGCAATCCCGGTACCTTGGCGCGTGATGCTGAAGTGCTGGTGCATGCCAAGGGATATGTGTTGAAGGCGGCGGGAGTGATGAACATGTTCCCGCAGACCTCGCACGTCGAATCTATCGCAGTGTTCGAGCGCGAGGCGGGTTAGCCCTTCTTGGGCGTCAGCGCGCTGCCTTGGAATTCGATACCTGCCCATCCGTGCTGCATGAAGTTGCGGATGTTCTGGTGGTCTGTTCCGTGCGGATGCTTGAGCACATCGTCCCGGTAATACGCGCCGAAGCAATTCAACGTTTGTTTTTGCGGCAACTTCTGCAATTTGGCGAACGAGAACAGCTTGCAGGAGCCGTTGTTCTTGCCCGCTTCATTGAACAGTCCGCCATTGGTGAACGCGGTGGGCGTGAAGTCGTAAAGCGTGTCGATCAAGGCTATGGTGTCGCTGAAAGAGACACTCTCGGGGGCGTCTTTCAGCATCTTCAAATAAGTACCTAACTCCATCTCCATCTTTCTCTTCCGGTATCAGATAAAAAAGGCGGCCTAGGCCGCCTTTTGGTTGATGCGAGTCGTGTTATTCGCGCTCACCGCTGAATGCCATCAACAGTTGAAGCAGGTTGATGAACAGGTTGTAGATGCTCATGTACAGTCCAAGCGTCGCCATAACGTAATTGGTTTCACCTCCGTTTACGATACGACTCACGTCATACAAGATGAAGGCGGAGAAGATCAGCACTGCGATCGCCGACAGGGTCAGCGAAAGTGCGGGGATCTGAAAGAACAGGTTTGCCAGAGAGGCAACAATCAGCAGGATAAGTCCGATGAACAGGAATTTGCCCATGAAGCTGAAGTCCTTCTTGGTCACGGTGGCGATAGTCGCCAGCGAGAAGAAGATGATGCCTGTGCCAGTGGCTGCCATACCGACCAGTTGAGCGCCGTTGGCTAAGTGCAGTGCAACTTGCAGGATCGGACCCAACAGGACGCCGGCAACAAAAGTGAAGCCAAGCAGTGCGACGATGCCCCACACGCTGTTGCGCAATGCGGAAACGGCGAACAGCATGCCGAACATGGCGCCGACCATCAGTAGTGCGCCCATGATCGGATGTTCGGCCAGGAAAGAGAAATTCAGCGACATGCCGACGAACGCGCCGACGACGGTCGGAATCATTGTCAGTGCCAGCATCATGTAGGTGTTACGCAGGACTTTGTTTTGCGCTACGGCAAGAGATCCGATCTGAGCCGTTTGAGTCTGATATTCCATTGCTTCCTCCAAATATTTATCCGCGTCAGGATACGCGACGGACGTGAGACTACATAAGGGGTGAAGAAGTTGCAACCGCGATAAGGGAGAGGCTTTTGGGCTTGGGGCGGATTTCGGGTATCATGCGCGCCATTGTTTTTGCCGAAGCCCATCATTTGGGGAACTTATCTGAAGAATCGTAGCCGTAGGGCGGCATTCTTCAGGTGCAAGAGCGATTTGGAGGTGTGGCCGAGTGGTTGAAGGCACTAGTCTTGAAAACTAGCGAGGATGAGAGTCCTTCGTGAGTTCGAATCTCACCGCCTCCGCCAAATTCGATTTAAGGAGTTATCAATGTTGCGTCGATTCATTGCTGTATCTTTGCTGGCAATCAGCTCGGTCTCACTTGCAGACAACTTGGATATCAATCTGAGTAACAGCGCCGCGCAGTTCAAATACAGCCTCCCTAGCGGTATCGCAGGAAAATCCGAGTTGTTCGCTTCGTTCATGTACAACGATGTGAACAGTCAACTGGGCGAAGCGGGGCTGATGGTGTTGAATGAAGAAGGTTCTGTGCCGGGCCTTTCGCTTGGCATAGGAGCCAAGGCGGTTGTCGCTTCCTTGAAAAGAGTGGCAGCCAGTCGAAAGGTAACGACTGGAATCGCACTGGGTGCACAGGTTCGATTTGAGGTACCTGCGGATCGTCGCTTTGCATTTGTGGGGGAATACCACTACGCGCCCAAGATCATCAGTTTCGGTGACGCAGATCATTATGCGCAAGGTGCGGTGCGTGCCGAGTACGCTATCTCCGCTTTGACGCAAGCCTATGTCGGGTATCGCACAACCAAGGTCTTTTTAATGAACAACCAGCCGGATGGCGTATTGGATAACGGTGCCCACGTCGGAGTGCGCTTATCGTTCTGATGCCATCAATTGAGTAGGGGAAGTTATGTTGAGACTGTTGATGATGATCGGTTTGTTGGGTTCAATGTCCGTTGCGATGTCGACCTTGGTGCATGCCAAGGATGTATCGGCACAACAAGCGGGTGTCGAGTACGCTCGTGAGGCCCTGCAAAAAACCGATGCTGAGCATCAAGACAATCTGAAGAAATTGGCCGAGTCCGAAAAGGAGCTGGCCGATGCGCAGAAGCAAGTGGCCGAAGACAAGAAGAAAGCCGATGCTTCTAAGATTAAGCTGGATCAGTCGAAAGCCAAATTGGATAAAGCGCAGGCCGTACTCGATCAGGCTTGGAAACAACGTTGATCTGTATGGTGATTTCGTGATGAACGCCCCGGCTTGCCGGGGCGTTTTGTTTTAGTAGCCCAGTGCGCGAGCACCTTGATAGAACAAGAAGCTGACCAACCATGCCAAGACCAGCGACCATGCGAGTGCCAGCAAGGTGAAGCCGTTGTTCTTGGATTCGTTACGCAAAGTGGCGATAGTGGAAAGACAAGGCGTGTAGATCAAAGTGAACAGCATGAAGCTGTATGCCTGCACCCAGTCCAGATGTTGCCCCAGAACGCCGCCCAGTGCATCCCCGCTCATTCCGTAGATCACAGCGAGTGAGCCGATGACAATCTCTTTGGCGACGAAACCGAAGATCAGTGCGATGGTGAGTTGTTCATCGATACCGATGGGTGCGAACAACGGATGTAGCCAGCCCCCGATCATACCTGCGAGCGTGTCTGCACTGGCTGGAGCTGCGGATGGAGGTAGGTTGGTGAGCAACCAGACCAGTACTACACCGGCGATGATGAACTGCGAAGCGCGGCGCAGGAAATGCGTGACCTCATGCCAGCCGCGCAACAGCATCTGACGTCCGGTAGGGAAGCGATAGGGTGGCAACTCCAACACGAATGGCTCGGTATTGGCGAATCGGCGTTTGAACAACAAGGCGGTGAGGATGGCGGCGGCAAAACTGAACAGATACAGACTGAACAGCACCAAGGGGGCAGTCTTGGGTGAGAACAGCGCGGCGGTGATGAATACGAACACTTGCAGGCGGGCCGAACACAACGAAAAAGGGATTACTAACATCGACAGCAGGCGCAGGCTGCGTGAACGCATCACGCGCGTACCCATCAGTGCGGGGACATTGCAGCCGAAGCCCATGAGCAGCATGACGAAACTGCGACCATCCAGTCCCATCTTGGCCATCAGGGCATCCATCAAAAAGGCTGCGCGTGACAGATAACCGGTGTCTTCCACGATAGCCATGAACAGGAAGAACAGGATGATGATGGGGACGAAGGCGGCGACAGTGGCGACACCGTTGTAGATTCCATCCAGCAGTAATCCAGACATCCAGGCCGGTAGCCCTGCGCATGAGGGATCGAGCAATGTCTCGCGAAGCCATCCGAGAATATCTGCCACGCCGCTTTGTAACGGCTGGCCGAAGAAGAAGATGCCTTGGAACAGCAGATACATGATGCCGAAGAAGATAGGCAACCCCAACCAAGGGTGCAACATCAAGCTGTCGAGCTTGTCGGTACGGGTGTCGGATAGTCGTGCGGGTACTTGCACGGCGCTGTTCAATACACGCGCCATCTCATGTTCGATGTGTGCGTCTTGCTCCAATTGGGTACGCAGAGCCTCAGCCATTCCGGGGGTGGGATAGCGCAACGCTTTGGTGATGGCGTGCATCGCTTCCGGTTGGCCTTGTCCGTATTTTGCGCTGATGAGATGGATAGGCATGCCAAGTAATTGCCCCATCTTGTCGCCGTCGATGGTGATGCCGAACTTTTTTGCCTCATCGGCCATGTTGAGCAATACCACCATGTTCAGGTTGAGTTGCTTCAGTTGTATCAAGAGGCTCAATTGGCGTTCGATCTGGGTGGCGTTGAGCACTACGACAGCCAGGTCCGGCACATTGTCATGCAGAAAGTGACGCACCACCTGTTCGTCTTCGGAGAAGCCGTGGATATCGTAGATGCCGGGCAGGTCGATGATCTCGGCCATGTCTCCGCCGAGCAATATCTTGCCGGTGAGTAGTTCTACGGTGATGCCCGGCCAGTTGCCGACGCGTGCCGCACCGCCCGTGAGTCGGTTGAAGAGCGTGGACTTGCCGGTGTTGGGCATACCCAACAAAGCGATGCGCTTCATGCTGTCCTGACCTCGATGAGGCCGGCCTCGCTTTGACGAAGCAGGATGTCTGTGGTGCCGATGCGCACTTGCATTGGGCCGCCAAAGCTCGCTTTACGGATGATCTCGATATCTTTTCCTGAGCGGAACCCCAGTGCCTGTAAGCGTTGACGCAGGGCATCATCCGTGTGGATGTCGGTGATTGTCCCTCTCATGCCGGGAGCGAGGCTGGATAAGGGAGTATGGGGGTTGAAGTCGTTAGCGTTCACAGTGCTTGGATTATTTCATAGCTGAAAGACGAACGGACAAAATATCGGGTGAATCGGTTAGAATGCGCGCTCCAAAAAACGTAGCGGACATCATGATTACAGGTAGCATCGTTGCGATCGTCACCCCCATGCACGAGGACGGAAGTCTAGACTGGGTCGCGTTTCGCGCATTGATCGATTTTCATATCGCCGAAGGTACGGATGCCATCGTCGTGGTGGGTACCACGGGTGAATCCCCTACCGTTGATGTGGAAGAGCATGAGCAACTGATCCAAGTGGCAGTGGAGCATGCGGCTGGGCGCATCCCCATCATCGCAGGAACAGGCGCCAATTCGACCAAGGAAGCTATCGAGCTGGCTTCCTTCTCGAAGAAGGCTGGGGCTGCCGCTTCACTCACTGTTGTCCCTTACTATAACAAGCCGACGCAGGAAGGTCTGTACCAACATTTCAAAGCCATCGCCGAGGCGGTGGATATGCCGCATATCCTGTACAACGTGCCGGGACGCACCGGTGCGGATATGAGCAACGATACCGTGTTGCGTTTGGCGCAGATCAAGAACATCGTCGGTATCAAAGATGCGACGGGTGGTATCGAACGCGGTAGTGATTTGTTGCAACGCGCGCCTAAAGACTTCGCCATCTACAGCGGCGACGATGCCAGCACTCTGGCACTGATGCTGTTGGGTGCACACGGCACTATCTCGGTGACGGCCAATGTTGCGCCAAAACTGATGCACGAAATGTGTGTCGCGGCATTGAAGGGCGAAGTCGCCAAAGCACGCGAGATCAACTTCCGCCTGCTTGGATTGCACCGCCACCTGTTCGTCGAAGCCAACCCCATCCCTGTTAAATGGGCTGTGGCGCGTATGGGTAAGATGAAGAACACATTGCGCTTGCCGCTTACTCCCCTTTCTGCAGGTGCACAACCTGTCGTCGAAGCGGCGATGCGTCAAGCGGGAGTCATTTGAGATGGGAATAACTATGAACACACGCATCGTCGTCGGCTTGGCCGCAATCACATTGCTGGCGGGTTGCAGCATCTTCGAACGCAAACAAGTGGACTACAAAGCGGGGGGAATGGAAGCGCCTGCGTTGGAAGTGCCGCCCGATCTGACCAAAGGTGTTGCAGACCAACGTTTCGCCATACCCGCGGCAGACGGCACACAAGTGGCGAAGTATTCTGACTTCTCGCGCGACAAGGTAGTCGAACCTTGTACGCTCCCCGCGAGTGCTGCTGTGGCGACAACGACCTTGGCTACATCGGCGCCGCAGTTGCGCGAGATCGGCGGTGTACGTTTTATCTTGGTGGCCGAGCCATTCGATCGTGTCTGGCGTAAAGCGGGACTCGCTTTGGAAAAGGCAGGCATCGCTGTTGCAGATATGGATAGGAGCAAAGGTATCTATTTCTTGAAGAACACATCCAAAGACAAGAAAGTAGCCGACATCCAAGTGTCGGTACGCGAATCAAATGGCATGAGCGATGTGACCGTCAAAGAAGGAAACGATCTAAACGGCCAAGAATCTGCACGGGTTCTTGATACCTTGTTCAAGAATCTGGAGAAATAGCACGCAGTGATGCGTTTCGCACTTTTGGGCAGTGGCAGCGAAGGTAATGCACTGGTAGTTCAAGTCGGCTCGACCACTCTACTGATGGATTGCGGTTTCTCCGTCAGTGAAACCATCACCCGCCTAGCCCGACTCGGGCTGCAAGCAGAGCAACTCGATGGCATCCTAGTCACTCACGAACATGGCGATCACATCGCGGGTGTTGCCAGGCTGGCACGTAAATTCGCCCTTCCGGTTTGGATGACACATGGCACGTTGCGCTTCCAGCACGCTGCGTTCGAAGATATCGCAGTCGCCGAGATCAATCCTCATACATCATTTGCAATCGGCAACATCGAGGTGCAACCCTTTCTGGTTCCCCATGATGCGGGAGAGCCGGTGCAGTATGTGTTCGGTGACGGCTCTCTCAGGTTGGGTGTCCTGACCGATACTGGTCATGCCACCCCGCATATCGAAGTCACACTTTCCGGGTGTCATGCACTGGTGTTGGAGTGCAATCATGATGAGGAGATGCTGCGCAACGGACGTTATCCATCCAGCTTGAAGCAGCGCGTGGGTGGGCGCTTCGGACATCTTAACAATGAACAATCGGCTGCATTGTTAGCGCGCTTGGATAACAGCCACTTGCAACACGTCGTTGCGGCACACCTGAGTCAGCAGAACAATCTGCCAGAATTGGCGGTCAGTGCCTTGAGTAGGGTTTTAGGGTGTACAGAGGATTGGGTCGCGGTGGCAGACCAACAGAGGGGATTGGATTGGCGGAAGATCGTTTAGAGATTCAGGACGTAAAAAAGCCGACGCAAGTCGGCTTTTTCTTGATGCTAAGAAGCAGTGATTACTTCTTTGCAGCAGCGGCAGCATCAGAAGCGGCGGCAGCAACACCAGAAGCGGCAGCAGCAACACCAGAAGCAGCTTCAGCAACAGTTGGAGCAGCGGCAGCAGCGGAAGCGGCAACAGCGGAAACGTCAGCAGCCTTTTGGCCACAAGCAGTCAAGGACAAAGCAACCAGAACAGCGATCAAAGCAGATTTCATTTTATTTCCTATTAATCAACATTAAGTCTACAAGTGAGGGTCATTAGAATAACCGTTGCAGCAACCCTCCCACCGCAAAAGGCGCGGCATTCTACCAAGTCCAACAAGAAATGCTAGGGCGTTATAACCCCAGGCGTGTCGGGGTAGCCCCGGAATGTGAGGATTGCCACATTTCCTGAAAGCGGGAGTTGAGGAGTCGAGCCCCCTCTGGGTCGTTTTGGGCGAGTAGTCCGCGCGAATCGTCAAAGTGATAGCGGCGCACATAGTGGGCATTATCCGCAACAGCAAAAGGTTCGGTGACGTTCTTCATGTGTGCTGGAGTTTGGAATATCGCCATGCTGTGACTGAATTCGCGCAATAGCATCATCATGCGCGGGCAATAGCGAATCAGATGCTGCGGATCATGTGCCAAGAGTTGTAAACGATTGTTCGTACTGCCCAAGAGGAAGTGGCGCAGTGCATCGTAACGTGTTTCGGAATTGAAGCCGATATCCGAGAAATCCTTCTCGAAAATGTTTAACGTGTGTTGCGCCGAGGAACATACAGTGTCTAGCGCGCTTATATAGTCGACTGCGCCATCGAACAGGGTGTGCTGCAACGTGTCGTCACTCATGCTCAACGCCTCCTTGAGGGTGCCAAGAATCCGTCCATATACCACTCGTAAAGCAATTCGATGACGCCTTGGGTGAGTTCCGTGTCAGCGGCAAGCTCACGGTAGTCGGCTAGCTCTCGCAACACTCGATAGGCGGCTTTGCTCACAGGGCAGGCATCGCCATTGATGAATACTGTGCTGCCGTGACATTGCATCTGCGTCTTCAAGTCTAGTGTCACACCGGACTTTTGTACCGCCTGCGCAAATTTGATCTCGGACAGCGGTTTGCTTGGTGAATCGAAAAAAATATGCGGCTTAGGCTCGGAGAGGTAACACCCCAAGAAATTGGCGACGTCCTCGTCGTCCCACTTTATTTTATGGATGGCTTCGGCGACCTGTTGCAACATCTCAGGCCCAATCTCTGACGGATGTTTTTGCAGTTTCAAATCAGGATCGGCATATGTGCCTTTGATCTCGATGCGGTCTTGCAGGTATACCAAGAACTGTTCAGCCAACTCCTGATACCAAGGCGTGCGGAAGCCGATGGAGTAGGTCATGCAGTCATCTTCGGCGATACCGTTGTGCGCGCACTGCGGCGGTAGATACAGCATGTCTCCGGGTTCCAGTACCCACTCTTGCTCCACGCGAAAATCTTTCAGGATGCGCAATGGCGCGCCTTCGATCAGCGCCTGATCAGCCTGGGTGGATATCTGCCAACGGCGGTGTCCATAGCCTTGCAACAGGAACACATCGTAGATATCGAAGTGGGGGCCGACACCGCCGCCCTTGGGAGCATAACTCACCATCAGATCATCGAGTCGGGCATGCGGGATAAAGTTGAAGCGCTTGACCAACTCTGTCGCTTCCGGCAGAAAGTGGTTCACCCCTTGCACCAGCACAGACCATTTGGCTTTGCCGAAATCCTTGAAATCGTCGGGTGTGAAAGGCGAATGCTGCAGGCCGAATTTGCCGCGTTGTTGGGTGACCAGACGCGCTTGGGCATCTTCCGTGCAGGCAAGGCCAATCAGTTGTTGCGGATCAAGCAACCCTTTGAACCCAGGTACGGCCTGACGTATCAGCAGGGGTTTCTTTTGCCAATAATCGCGCAGGAATTGTTGCGGAGTAAGTCCGCCAAGCAGAGTGTTTTCCATGTGGGGATTATAGCCCCGCAGCAAGGCTTGAAAAGCAAATTCAGTCCTGTCTATCAGGCAAAATTGGATAGAATGTGAGGCAGGAGGACGGCATGCCACAACAAAAAATCACACCACTTCAAGCAGGAATGGAGGCGCCGCATTTCGAGCTGCCTGATGCCGACATGGAATCATTCAAGTTGGTCGCGCAACAGGGCAAGCGCAACGTGGTGCTCTACTTCTATCCGAAAGATGACACCCCGGGCTGCACCATGGAAGCGAACGAATTCAGCGACCATGAAGAGGACTTCGCCAAATACGACACCATCGTGGTCGGTATCAGCCGCGATGAGTGCATCAGCCACGCATCCTTCCGCGACAAATACGGTCTCTCGGTATTGTTGCTGTCGGATACCGAGGCGCGTGTATGCAAGAAATACGGCGTGATGTATGAAAAGGAAGTGGATGGACACAAGAAGCTATCCATCCAACGCTCCACTTTCATCATCGATAAACAGGGCAAGTTGCGTCATGCCCTCTACGATGTGCATGCACATGGACATGCAAAAGAAATTCTTAAACTGATAAAGGAAATGAAATGAAGATCGCAAAGAACGCAGTAGTCTCGCTCACCTATCAACTTGCGGACGCTGATGGCACCGTGATCGAAAAGACGGGCGACCCCATCAGCTACTTGCACGGTGGCTACGATGGTATCTTCCCGACGGTGGAAGAGGCGCTGGAAGGCAAGAGCATCGGCGACACGTTCTCGGTCAGTATGGAGCCGGACGATGCTTTCGGTGAATACGAACACGAGCTCGTGCGCGCTGAACCGCGCGACATGTTTCCGAAAGAAGTTGCGGTCGGTATGCAATTCGAAGGCGGAGCAGAAGGTGATGATGACGAAGACTTCATGCTCTACACCGTCACCGAAGTCACTGCAGATGAGGTGACTGTGGATGGCAACCATCCGCTGGCGGGTAAGTCGCTCGTGTTTTCTGGCACCATCACTGGCGTACGCGCTGCTTCGGCAGAAGAGCTGACACATGGTCATGTGCATGGCGAAGGCGGGCATCACCACTAAGTCTCACGGTCCCACAAATAACAAAGCCCGCTGATGCGGGCTTTGTTATTTGGCAAGACAAGAAATCAGATACGCTTTGCCAACTCGGCCGCTTTGCCAAGATAAGTCTCCGGGCTCAGATTCTGCAGGCGTTGTTTCTCGCTCTTTGGGATGTCCAATGTCTGGATGAAGGCGGCTAGGCTTTCACGATTAATACCGCCCTTGCCCCGAGTCAGTTCCTTCAGCTTGTCGTAGGCATTCTCGATATTGTAACGACGCATCACGGTCTGGATCGGCTCCGCCAGCACTTCCCAACTGTTGTTCAAGTCATCAGACAGTCGTTGTGGATTGGCTTCCAGTTTGTTCAGTCCCTTCAGGCAGGATTCGTAGGCCAACAAGGTGTAACCCATCGCTACACCCATGTTGCGCAATACGGTGGAATCGGTGAGATCACGTTGCCAGCGCGAGACAGGTAGCTTCTCGGCGAGGTGTTTCAACAGAGCGTTCGCCAGGCCGAGATTGCCTTCTGAGTTCTCGAAGTCGATCGGGTTAACCTTGTGCGGCATGGTGGATGAACCCACTTCGCCTGCAACCACTTTCTGTTTGAAGTATCCCAACGAAATGTAACCCCATATGTCGCGGTTCAAGTCGATGAGTATGGTGTTGGTGCGAGCATATGCGTCATACAGTTCCGCCATGCAATCGTGCGGTTCGATCTGGATGGTGTACGGGTTGAACGTGATGCCGCGCGCCTCGACGAAACGTTTGGCGAAACTTTCCCAGTCGACGTCTGGATAGGCAGACAGATGTGCGTTGTAATTTCCCACCGCGCCATTGATCTTGCCGAGTATCTCGACCGCTGCGATACGTGCATGAGCACGGCGCAGGCGATGGACGACGTTGGCGATCTCCTTGCCCATGGTGCTGGGTGTTGCGGTCTGTCCGTGAGTGCGGCACAGCATGGGAACGTCTGCCAGTTGGTGGGCGATGCTACGCAACTTGTCGATGATGGCTTGCAAACCCGGCAATAACACTTCAGTGCGCGAATGGTTGAGCATCATGGCGTGACTCAAGTTGTTGATGTCTTCCGAGGTGCAGGCGAAGTGAATGAACTCCAGCGCATTTGCAGTTTCGGCATTCTCAGATAGCTTTTCGCGCAACCAATATTCAATCGCTTTCACGTCGTGGTTGGTGCGGCGCTCGATGGCCTTGATCTGTTCGGCATCGGATTCCGAGAATTGTGCCGCGAGTTGATCGAGCTGAGCGATGGTTGCGATAGTGAAGGGGGGAAGCTCTTTGATGCTAGCCTCGGCACTCAATGCTTTGAGCCATTCGATCTCGATCAATACGCGATAACGGATCAAACCGTACTCGCTGAAATAGCCGCGTAGAGATTCGACCTTGCTTTGATAACGGCCGTCTAGTGGTGAAAGTGAGGTAAGGGCGGTAAGCGTCATATCGTGAAACTCAAATGGTTGTCAGTCGGCGCATTCTACCTCAGAGCACTTCCTTGGCGATGTGTACCGTCTGGGTCGGATAGGCAAAATCAGCTCCGTGTCGTGCGATGATGGCGGCGATTTTGAGCAGGATGTCATGTTTGGTGGCATGGAACTCTGTGGCAAGGATCTTATTGGTGAACGTGATCAGCGTTAGATTAAGCGCGGAATCGGCAAAGCGGTCGAATGCGACGATGATGTCACGGCTGGCATCAATGGAAGGATGTGAGGCCAGCATCGACTTGATCTCCGCTGCGATGACATCTGCCTTGCCAATATCCTCGTAGCGCAAGCCGATCGTTTCCTGGATCCGCCTGTTAGACATGCGGGTGATGTTTTCCACCACGATAGAGGTGAATACCGAGTTCGGCACGTAGATCACATTCGTGTTGTCGGCGCGCAAACGGGTGTGGCGCCAGCCGATGTATTCCACCGTGCCTTCGATCTGTTTTTCCGGGGAGCGAATCTTCTCTCCCACATTAAAGGGGCGGTCGAGATGGATCATCAGGCCGCCGAAAAAATTGGCCAGCATGTCGCGTGCGGCAAAACCGATTGCGATACCGCCGACACCACCGAAAGCCAGCACGCCGGACACGCTGAAACCCAGGGATTGCAATATGACCAGCGCACTGATGAGCAGAATGGTGACGCGGATCAGCTTGCTCAAGCCGTCTATGGTGGTACGGTCGACTTCAACTCCATTGATCGATTGCGCTTTCGCTACGCTATCGGCTACCGAGTGGGTGAGGCGGATCAGGAACCACGCGATGCAAGCAACCACGCTCACCATCTGTGCCTCTGCCACATATTCGAGCAGCCTTTCCCCGGTTTGCATATGGATCAACCGCAGTACGAAGAACGTACCTGTCAGCCAGATGAAGAAGGGCAAAGGACGGCGCGCTGCTTCGATCAGGGCATCGTCCCATATGTTGCTGGTGAGAGCGGTGGCTTTTTCGATGCGCCTTATGAACATTCGCGCTGCGAAATGCGCCGCGATGGTGGTGGCAAGCACGAGCAGCAAA
Organism: Gallionella sp.; assembly: GCA_029850565.1. GTDB lineage: Bacteria > Pseudomonadota > Gammaproteobacteria > Burkholderiales > Gallionellaceae > Sideroxyarcus. Next base: position 15,558 of record JARCRR010000165.1, read on the forward strand.
CGGATAATCTCGGGACTCAAATCAACGGTCATGTGTTTTCCTTCAGATTACTTGATGATTCCGCCGCCTAGGCAGACTTCGCCATCGTAGACGACCACGGATTGTCCTGGTGTAACAGCCCATTGCGCCTCATCGAAAGTGAAGCGCGCACTATCTGTGCCGCTCAGTGCGATGTGGCAGCCAGCATCCTGCTGGCGGTAGCGCGTCTTGGCGGCGTAGGAGCGCGTGGTGTCGGGCGGTGTGCCACTGATCCAGTGCACGTCCTGCGCATCCAGTTGCGGGTTGAGCAGCAATGGGTGGTCGTGCCCCTGCACCACGATTAGGCGGTTGTTCGCCATGTCCTTGTCTGCGACGAACCACGGTTCGCCGCTGCTGTCCTTGCCGCCGCCGATGCCAAGACCTTGGCGCTGGCCGAACGTGTAGAACGACAGTCCCATGTGTTGTCCCATGACCTTGCCTTCCGGTGTCACCATGTTGCCAGGCTTGGTCGGCAGGTAACGGTTCAGGAACTCGCGGAAAGGACGTTCGCCGATGAAGCAGATGCCCGTGCTGTCCTTCTTGGCGTGGTTGGACAAGCCATGCTGTTCGGCGATGGCGCGCACTTTCGATTTGGGGATATCGCCCAGCGGAAACATGGATTTCGATAGTTGCTGCTGGTTCAGTCGGTGCAGGAAGTAGCTCTGATCCTTGCTGCCGTCATCGGCCTTGAGCAACTGGAACAGGCCTTCCTGTTCACGCACCTTGGCGTAGTGTCCTGTCGCGATCTTTTCAGCACCCAAGCGGATGGCGTGATCGAGAAAGGCTTTGAACTTGATCTCGGAGTTGCACAGGATGTCTGGGTTGGGCGTGCGCCCGGCTTCGTATTCGCGCAGGAAATAGCTGAACACACGGTCTTTGTATTCCTTGGCGAAATTCACTGCTTCAATAGGAACGCCGATGGTGTCGGCCACAGACACCGCATCAATCAGGTCCTGGCGCGAAGAGCAATATTCGCTGTCGTCATCATCTTCCCAATTCTTCATGAACAGACCGATGACTTCGTAGCCTTGTTGTTTCAGGAGTAGGGCGGTGACGGCGGAATCCACTCCTCCAGACATGCCGACGACGACGCAGGATTTACGATTGCTTTTCACGTTTGCGGAGGAAGTTGGATAGGGGGACAAGCTTGCTCGTTACTCATAGTGAGTAATCAGGTCTAGCGGATAACGCTTGCCTGCGAGATAGTCTTCCACGCAACGCAGGATGAGCGGGCTGCGGTGACGTGCTTGGGTGGCACGGATCTCGTCAAGTGTCAGCCATACGGCGCGTACGATACCCTTATCGAGCGAACGCTCGGGGTGATGCGCAAGTATCTTTCCGCCAAAGGCGAAGCGCAGATAAGTGGTATCCGATGCGGTCGAATGCCAACGATATACACCGACGAGAAACTCTGGCTCGAAATCGTAGGCTGACTCTTCCAATACTTCGCGTACAGCGCCTGCGGGTAGGGTCTCGTTCGCCTCCCAGTGCCCGGCAGGTTGATTGAACAGTAAGCCTTGCGGAGTATGTTCTTCCACCAGCAAGAACTTGCCATCCTGTTCAAGAATGGCGGCGACGGTGGCGTGTGGTTTCCAGATCATGGTGCGATTTTAAACGAAATAAAAAGGCAGGGTCTCCCCTGCCTTTTCTTGGACGTTGCTAGATTACTTGGCAGCTGCGTCAGCCTTTTTTGCTTTGTGGCCTTTGTGTGACTTCTTTTCGGCCTTTTTTTCAACTTTGGCTTCAGACTTGGCTGGAGCAGCAGCTACAGCCGCCGCTGGAGCTGCTGCTGGCTTAGCAGCCTCAGCAGCAACTGCGGAGAAAGAAACAGCAACGAATGCAGCAGCGATCAGTGTGGACAACAGTTTCATGTGTGGCTCCAATTTGTAAGTAGGTTGATAAACGTTTATGACACTACAAGTGTCGGGAGCCAGTAACGCTGCTTAATTGAGATGCGTTGACAAGTATTGCAAATTGAAGCGTTGTTTGGTGCCGGGGGGGGGAATCGAACCCCCACGCCCTTTCAGGCACTGGATTTTGAGTCCAGCACGTCTACCAGTTCCATCACCCCGGCATGGGAAGGGCGCGAATTATCCACGAAACACCCGGCTTCATCAACTACAATGCGCGCCTTTATTTTTACCATTTGTTTTTGCCTGACATGCGTACCGAGGATTTTGACTTCGAACTGCCTGAGCGATTGATCGCTCAGCACCCGCCTAAACAGCGCGGGGCGAGTCGTTTACTGCATGTTGCTCAAACTGGGCTGGCTGATAGGGCGTTCTCCGATCTTGCACACCTCTTGAGAGAGCACGACGTACTGGTGCTCAACGATACGCGCGTCCTGAAAGCACGCCTGTTCGGTAAAAAGGTCACGGGCGGACAAATTGAGGTGATGGTCGAGCGAGTGCTGGGCGAACACGAGGTGCTGGCCAAGGTGCGAGCCAGCAAGTCGCCCAAACCGGGAAGCAATTTCGAGTTGGCAGACGCAGTCATGGTCGAGGTGTTGGGGCGTGAGGATGAGTTCTTTCACCTGCGTTTCGCATGCGAATACTCTGTTGATGCCGTGTTGGAACGATACGGTAAGTTGCCCTTGCCGCCCTATATCACCCACGTAGCGGGGGAAGAGGATGAAGAGCGTTATCAGACCGTGTTCGCCCGAGAGCACGGGGCGGTGGCTGCACCCACCGCAGGCCTGCATTTCGACCAAGCGATGCTGGATACCTTGTGTGCCAAAGGCGTGAACATCGCTTACGTAACGCTACATGTCGGGGCCGGGACGTTCCAGCCAGTGCGGGCGGAGAACGTCGAAGAGCATGTCATGCACAGTGAGCGCTACACCGTACCGCAGGCGACGGTGGATGCGATCAAGCAAGCAAAGGCTAAAGGTGGGCGAGTGGTATCGGTGGGGACGACCAGTCTGCGTGCATTGGAAAGTGCGGCCGCAGCGGGGGAGTTGCAGGCTGGATCGGGTGAAACGCGTATCTTCATCACGCCTGGATATCGTTTCAAGGTGGTCGATGTGTTGTTGACCAACTTTCATCTGCCACGTTCCACCTTGTTGATGTTGGTGTGTGCCTTTGGCGGGATGGAGAAATTGATCGCTGCCTACAAGCATGCCGTACAAAACGAATATCGTTTCTTCAGTTACGGGGATGCGATGTTGATCGAGAGAGAGCTATGAGATTCACACTTCACAAACAATCCGGTGCAGCCCGTCGCGGGACGATCGAACTGGCTCATGGCAAGGTCGAGACGCCAGCCTTCATGCCCGTGGGAACCTACGGCACGGTAAAAGCCATGTCGCCACAGGAGCTGAAAGACATCGACGCACACATCGTGTTGGGCAACACTTTCCATCTGTGGTTGCGCCCCGGTCTGGAAGTCATCGAGGCGCATGGCGGTCTGCATCAGTTTATGAGTTGGGAAGGCCCGATCCTCACTGATTCCGGTGGTTTCCAAGTCTTTAGCCTGGGGGAACTGCGCAAGATCACCGGCGGCGGTGTGGAGTTCCGCTCGCCCGTGAACGGAGACAAATGCTTCCTCTCACCGGAAGAGTCAATGCGTATTCAGCGCGTGCTCAATTCCGACATCGTGATGATCTTCGACGAATGCACGCCGTATCCCGCAGATGAGCAAGTCGCCGGTGTGTCCATGCGTCTTTCCCTTGGTTGGGCAGAGCGCAGTAAGAAGGCCCACGAGGGCAATCCGAATGCACTGTTCGGTATTGTGCAGGGCGGTATGCACGAACATCTGCGTGACGAATCACTGGCTGGGCTGACCAACATCGGTTTCGATGGTTACGCCATTGGCGGCCTATCGGTGGGGGAGCCAAAGGAAGATATGCTGCGCATCCTCAAACACACTGCGCCACAGTTGCCACAAGACAAACCACGCTACCTGATGGGCGTGGGTACGCCGGAAGATCTGGTGGCCGCTGTTGCGGAAGGTATCGACATGTTCGACTGCGTGATGCCGACGCGCAACGCGCGCAACGGTCATCTGTTCACCCGTTTCGGTGACGTGCGCATCAAGAACGCGCAATACCGCATGGATACCGGTCCGCTCGACCCGCAATGCAAGTGCTACACCTGTCAGAACTTCAGTCGTGCTTATCTGCATCACCTGCATCGACTGGGCGAGATATTGGGTGCGCGTCTGAATACCATCCATAACCTGCATTACTACCAAGAGCTGATGCAAAGTATCCGTGCCGCCATCGAAGCAGGGCGCTACGACGAATTCCAAGTCGCGTTCCATCTGGCGCGTGCAGGCCGCTGAGGCGGGTCTTGGCGTAGCAAATCGGTCATATCATCCGTGATAGAATGCGCGCCTTCTTTTTTTGTCTTTTATCTTGGAGAGTAAGCACATGATTTCGATTTCAGAACTGTTCATCAGCAACGCACATGCAGAAGGCGCAGCCGCAGCACCCCAAGGCGGTGGTTTTCTCGAATTCTTGCCACTGGTCGCTTTGCTGGCCGTGTTCTATTTTCTGATCCTGCGTCCGCAACAAAAGCGTACCAAGGAACACAAGGCCATGATGGATGCGCTGCAAAAAGGCGATGAGGTCGTGACCGGCGGCGGCGCATTGGGGCGCGTTGAAAAAGTCGGAGAGGAGTATGTTGCTGTCGAGATCGCTGAGGGCGTCACTGTTCAATTCCAAAAGTTCGCTATTCAGACCGTACTGCCTAAAGGCACCATCAAATCCATCTGATCCACGAATCCTCATAACGCTGTAAGCAAGGTGCTGCAATGAATCACTATCCGATCTGGAAATACCTGTTGATCCTGTTCGCACTTGTCACCGGCTTGGTCTATGCCTTGCCGAACCTGTACGGAGAATCACCTGCGGTTCAAGTCTTACCGCTACGATCCAACATGAAGGCGGATACAGCCTTGCTACAGCGCGTTGAAGATGCATTGACAAATGCACAACTCACCCCCGAGGTATTGTCGCTCGATGCCAATAGTGTGAAGGCGCGCTTTGCCGATACCGATAGTCAGATCAAGGCGAAAGATGTGTTGCATGCGCAATTGGGTGACGACTACGTTGTCGCCCTTAATCTGCTGTCGCGTTCCCCGCAATGGCTGACCAACCTCAATGCCTTGCCTATGTACCTTGGCCTGGACTTGCGCGGCGGTGTGCATTTCTTGATGCAAGTGGATATGAAGGCGGCGTTGGATAAGGCATCCGAATCCACTTCCAGTGATATTCGCAGCACTTTGCGTGAAGCCAACATCGCCTACGCAGGCGTGACGCGCGATGCGAATGCGATCACCACCAAGTTCCGCGATGCGGATGCACGTGGCAAAGGCGAAGCCGAACTCAAGCAACGCTTCTCCGGACTGGAGTTCACCTCCAGTGAAGTGGCGGGCGAGTATCTGTTGATCGCCAACCTTAAGCCGCAAGAGAAGTTGCGCATCCAAGAATCGGCGGTGCAACAGAATCTGGTCACTCTGCGTAATCGTGTGAACGAGCTGGGCGTGGCTGAGCCGGTCATCCAACAACAAGGTGTCGATCGCGTCGTGGTACAACTGCCCGGCGTGCAAGACACCGCGCGTGCGAAAGACATTTTGGGCCGTACCGCGACCTTGGAAGTGCGACTGGTGGATGATGAACACCAGATCAGTCTGGGTGGGGTCGCTCCTTTCGGCACCGAGATATTCAAAGAACGCGATGGCACTGCGTTACTCGTGAAAAAGACAGTGATTCTGACTGGCGAGCGCATCAACGATGCGCAACCCGGTTTTGATAATCGCAACAACGAACCCGCCGTCCATATCAATCTGGATGCAGTGGGCGCGCGCAAGTTCAAAGAAGCCACCCGTGAGAACGTGGGAAAACGCATGGCCATCATTCTGTTCGAAAGAGGGCGTGGTGAGGTCGTGACGGCCCCTGTGATC
>JARCRR010000166.1 GCA_029850565.1 Gallionella sp.
GATCTGCGCAGCACGCTGCGCGAGCAGAACGTGCCGTACTCCGGCATCAATCGAGAAGGCAAACAAATCGCTATCAAGTTCCGCGACAGCGAAGGCCGCACTCGCGGCGAGAACGAAATCAAACAGCATTTCAATGATCTGGCGCTGAGCAGCAAGGAAGAGGGCGGCGAGTTCTTGTTGGTGGCGACTCTCAAGCTGGAAGCTGAGAAGCGCATTCAGGATTCTGCCGTGCAGCAGAATCTGCTGACGCTACGTAATCGTGTGAACGAACTGGGCGTGGCCGAGCCAGTGATTCAGCAGCAGGGTATCGACCGCGTGGTGGTGCAATTGCCGGGTGTGCAGGATACGGCGCGTGCCAAGGACATTTTGGGTCGCACCGCGACGCTGGAAATCCGTCTGGTAGATGATGAGCATCCGGTCAGCGCGGGCGGTGCTGCACCGTTCGGTACCGAAGTGTTCAAGGATCGCGAGGGTGCGCTGGTGGTGGTGAAGAAGAGCGTGCTGCTGACCGGCGAACGCATCAACGATGCCCAACCCGGCTTCGATAACCGCAGCAATGAGCCTGCTGTTCACATCAATCTGGATGCGGTGGGCGCGCGCAAGTTCAAAGAAGCCACACGCGAGAACGTCGGCAAGCGTATGGCCATCATCCTGTTCGAAAAGGGGCGTGGTGAAGTGGTCACTGCGCCGGTGATCCGCGAAGAGATCGGCGGCGGTCGCGTGCAGATTAGCGGACAGATGGATACCAGCGAAGCGCAGAACACCGCCCTTCTGTTGCGCGCAGGCGCACTGGCGGCACCGATGGAGATCATCGAAGAACGTACGGTCGGACCAAGCCTGGGTGCGGATAACATCGACCGTGGATTCAATTCTACCAAGATCGGTTTCATCGCTATCAGCGTCTTCATGATCGTGTACTACCTCATGTTCGGCACCATCTCTGTGCTGGCATTGATGGCGAACTTGCTGTTGTTGGTCGCGTTGTTGTCGATGTTGCAAGCCACACTGACATTGCCAGGCATGGCGGGTATCGCACTGACCTTGGGTATGGCGATCGACTCCAACGTGCTCATCAACGAACGTATCCGTGAAGAGTTGCGCAACGGTGTGCCGCCGCAGATGGCAATCCACACGGGTTACGAGAATGCGTTCGCCACCATCCTCGACTCCAATATCACCACGCTCATCGCAGGTATCGCGCTCTTCATGTTCGGCTCCGGTCCTATCAAAGGCTTCGCCGTCGTGTTGTGTCTGGGCATCCTGACGTCGATGTTCAGTGCGGTGCTGGTGTCGCGTGCGATGGTCAATCTGTTCTATGGTCGCAAGGCGCGACTCAATAAAGTCGCCATCGGCTAAGAGGTAAATCATGGAATTCTTCAAGATCAAAAAAGACATCCCGTTCATGAGTTATGGGAAGGTGACCACCAGCATCTCCCTGGTCACGTTCATCCTTGCTGTATTTTTTCTCGCCACGCGTGGTCTCAACTTCGGGGTCGACTTCACCGGCGGTACGGTGTTGGAAGTGCACTATGCTCAATCTGCAGACCTGGACAAGGTGCGTGCCAAGCTGGAAGAGATCGGTCTGCATGATTCCGTGGTGCAGAACTTCGGTTCCAGCAAGGATGTATTGATCCAAGTGCCGTTGAAACAGAACACGGTCGGCGCGAAACTTTCCGAGAACGTATTGGAAGCATTGCGCGGCCAGGATGCGAGTGTCGAATTGCGCCGAGTCGAGTTCGTCGGTCCGCAAGTGGGTAAGGACTTGGTCGAGAACGGTGCGATGGCATTGCTGTTGGTCAGCTTGGGTATCGTGGGTTACCTGTGGGTGCGCTTCGAGTGGAAGTTCGGTCTGGCTGCCATCATCGCGAACTTGCATGACGTGGTCATCATCCTGGGTTTCTTTGCCTTCTTTCAATGGGAGTTCTCGCTCTCGGTATTGGCGGCGGTGTTGGCTGTGCTGGGTTACTCGGTGAACGAGTCTGTGGTCGTGTTCGACCGGATCCGCGAGAACTTCCGCAAGATGCGCAAGACCGAAGTCGCCGAGATCATCGACAACGCCATCACCCGCACCATGTCGCGCACCATCATCACTCACGGCTGTACACAGATGATGGTCACCTCCATGTTGTTCCTGGGTGGTGCCACCTTGCATTACTTTGCGCTGGCGCTGACTATAGGCATCTTGTTCAGTATCTATTCCTCGGTACTGGTCGCCAGCCCCTTGCTGATGATCTTCGGCGTATCGCGCGAAGACTTCATCAAGCCGGAGAAGACAGAAGCCGAAGAAGTCCTGCCTTAAATTTCAGCCTCGCTAACCCCTCGCTCTTCGGGGTTGTACCCGCAAGGGGTAGGCCGTGGTTGTAAGGGGCTGAAGCCCCAACAACACACGCTCGGGTGGGGGGCAATCTTGGAGTACCGCTGAACATGGAAATCCTCACCGCATTCTTAGACCTCATCCTGCATCTGGATGCTCACCTGTTGGCGTTGGTGCAAGAGTACGGCGTGTGGGTCTACGCCATACTGTTCGTCATCATCTTCGCCGAGACCGGCCTGGTCGTCACACCTTTCCTGCCGGGGGACTCGTTGTTGTTTGTGACAGGCGCACTGTGCGGCATGGGGTCGTTGCAACTAGAGATTCTGATGCCGCTTCTCATACTTGCAGCATTCGGCGGAGATAACACCAACTACTGGATAGGTCGCCTGCTCGGTCTACGTTTGCTCAATCACGCCAGCCAAAAACTCATCAAACACGAACATCTGGAGAAGACGCATCGGTTCTTCGACAAGCACGGCGGCAAGACCATCATCTTCGCGCGCTTCCTGCCCATCATCCGTACCTTCGCGCCGTTTGTGGCCGGCATCGGCACCATGAACTACCGCTCTTTCGTCATGTTCAGCGCCATGGGTAGCGTGGCATGGATAGGTAGCTTGACCATCGCCGGTTACTTCTTCGGTAACCTTCCATTTATCAAAGACAACCTCACACTGATGATTCTAGGCATCATCGTCGTATCATTCATTCCGGCTATCTTGGAATTCATCAAGCATAGCAAGCAGGCGAAGTAATCGAGTAGTTCCATCAATGACGGGGGGCAGGGAGCGTCTGTGTACCTATGAGGTTTTCACTGCGCCAATGCTGCACCGCCCAATCCAACACTGCGCGCATATCGCTATTTGCTAGATCGGCAGGCGGTTGTTGCTGTAGGAAATCCAATACACGAAGCAAGGTGGCGACAGGCTGCGACACATCCACAGGTGCAGCTAGAGTCTGCTTGCTTAATTTTTCACCCGCCTCATTCACTGCCACAGGCAGGTGCATGTAGGCTGGGGTGTCCAACCCTAGCAAGCGTTGCAGATGTATCTGTCGCGGAGTCGAATTGAGCAGGTCTGCGCCGCGCACGACGTGCGTGATGCCTTGTGCGGCATCGTCCACCACGACGGCGAGTTGGTAGGCGAATAGTCCATCCGCACGTTTCACCACGAAATCCCCGATCTCGCTTTCGAGATGCTGGGTGATGTGACCTTGCAGGGCATCGTCGAACTCGATTATTCCACCCATGCTTGTAAGGTCGTCATTCCGGCACAGGCCGGATTGACGGGGCGGGATGTCGGTGTGTACCCGCCATGCCGGAACACGCACTGCTGTTGTCCCCTCTCCCGCTGGGAGAGGGCTAGGGTGAGGGTGAATTTTGATATTCCGGCAGGTACCAGGATAAACAAACCCCTCGATGCCGTGCATCGCCGAATCCGCGATTTCCTTGCGCGTGCAGCAGCAGGGATATACCGCCCCGCTGGCTTGCATCTGGCGCAATGTCTCTTCATAGGCCGCAGTGCGTTGGCTCTGGTAAATGACGGGCTCATCGCTATGCAGTCCGAACGCCTTCAGCGTGAGCAGGATGTCGTCCGCCGCATCCGGCACGCAACGCGGCGTATCTAGGTCTTCCATGCGCACCAGCCAAGTACCGTGATGATGTTTCGCGTCGAGATAACTGCCGACTGCGGCGACGAGCGAGCCGAAGTGGAGGGGGCCGGTGGGGGAGGGGGCGAAGCGCCCCCTGTATGTTGGATCAGGCGGGTACAACTTCTTCTTCGAACTCCAATACGACCTTGCCGTCCTTTACATCCACCGTGACCTTGCCGCCGTTCGCCAATTTGCCGAACAGCAGTTCGTCGGCCAGCGCGGAGCGGATGGTGTCCTGGATCAAGCGTGCCATCGGGCGTGCGCCCATCAGCGGGTCAAAGCCATGTTCGGCGAGATGATCTTTGAGCGCGTCTGTGAAGATTGCATCCACTTTCTTTTCGTGCAGTTGCTCTTCCAGTTGCATGAGGAACTTGTCCACTACGCGCAGGATGACTTCCTTCGACAGCGGGGCGAAGGAGACGATGGCATCCAGACGGTTGCGGAACTCCGGCGTGAACAGGCGCTTGATGTCGACCATCTCATCACCCACCGAGGACGAAACTTTGGTGAAGCCGATCTGCGTCTTGTTCAGGGCTTCTGCGCCTGCGTTGGTGGTCATGATGATGACGACGTTGCGGAAGTCGGCCTTGCGTCCGTTGTTGTCGGTGAGCGTGCCGTGATCCATCAC
>JARCRR010000167.1 GCA_029850565.1 Gallionella sp.
AGATGCGGCTGTAGGTGTCGTACATCACGCGGTAGGTCTGTTCCAGGCTCTCGAAGCTGCTATGGAAGGAATAAGCGTCCTTCATCATGAATTCGCGTGCGCGCATGACGCCGAAACGGGGGCGCACCTCATCGCGGAACTTGGTCTGTATCTGATAGAAATTCAGGGGGAGTTGGCGATAGCTCTTCACCTCACGGCGTGCGATATCGGTGATGACTTCTTCGTGTGTGGGGCCGAAGCAGAACTGGGCATTGTGTCGGTCCTTGATCTTGAGCATCTGCGGGCCGAACACTTCCCAGCGTCCGGTCTCTTGCCACAGTTCGGCAGGTTGCACCGCCGGCATCAACAGTTCGATGCCGCCGCTCTTGTTCATCTCCTCGCGCACAACGGCCTCGACTTTGCGCAACACGCGCAGGCCAAGCGGCATCCACGTGTAAAGGCCGCTAGCCAGTTTGCGGATGTAGCCCGCACGCAACATCAGGCGGTGGCTGGGAAGTTCAGCTTCGGTAGGAGCTTCTTTGATGGTGGAGATGAAAAATTGTGAAACGCGCATGTTCGGTACTCATCAGTGCTTGTCGGAGGGCGCGATTCTACTGTAAGGAGGCGCTTCCGTCTTTCCAGTGGGGACGAAATGTGGAACAATCCGCCCCATTGAAAAACTGTATGGGGCGAATCATGATAGACCGAGAAGGTTATCGCCCGAATGTCGGCATCATTCTGACTAACGCAAAGAATCAGGTGTTTTGGGGCAAGCGCATCCGCCAGGATGCATGGCAATTCCCGCAGGGTGGCATTCAGCATGGCGAAACGCCAGAGCAGGCGATGTACCGCGAGTTGCACGAGGAAATCGGCTTGCAGTCCACTCATGTCCAGATATTGGGACGCACACGCGATTGGATGCGTTACGATGTGCCGCAAAGTTGGGGAAAGAAGGAGTCGCGCTCGCATTACAAAGGCCAGAAGCAGATTTGGTTTCTGCTGCGTTTGGTCGGGCGTGATACGGATGTGTGCTTGCGTGCGTGTGAACATCCCGAATTCGACGCTTGGCGTTGGAATGATTACTGGATCGAATTGGACTCGGTCATCGAGTTCAAGCGCGATGTGTATCGTTTGGCGCTGAACGAATTGGTGCGTTATCTGCCCGCGATGAAGAATACGGCATCACAGATGCAAAATCGCCCGCAGGGGTGATAACTTGGATTTACTAAATCAACAGGAGGAAACATGCCAACCCAGTACAAAGCTTTGAAATCCGCTCCCTTGAAGACAGGTTCTTCATTCGTGCGTCCGGTCCAGAATCTGCCTGAGCGCGTCAAGCTCGGCAGTCCGGCCACCGACGTAATGACCGATCTGACCAAGATCTCCGTCGTCAGCGTGCGCGCCAAGACTTCAATGGATAGAGCCAATGCAAAGATGATCAAATACGGCGTGCGCATGTTGCTGGTGTTGGATGACAACGAGCAGATCGCCGGGCTGATCACTGCAAGCGATGTGCTGGGCGAGAAGCCGATGCGTTTCCTGCAAAACATGGGTGGCACTCACGCCGACATCATGGTGCGCGACATCATGACGACCCAGCGCGAACTCGAAGTGTTGAACATCCAGGATGTGAAGAGTGCAACGGTTGGCGATGTCGTGGCCAGCCTGAAACAAGCCAACCGCCAGCACTCTTTGGTGGTCTCCGAGGCGGATGGTCGCCAATCGGTGTGCGGATTGTTCTCCATCACGCAGATCGCCCGCCAACTTGGCGCGCAGGTGCAAAGCTTCGAATTGGCGCGCACCTTGTCCGAGATCGAAGCGGTCATCGCGCGCGGTTGAATCGTCGGGCAAAGACCAAAGAGCGAATGTGCGTCCAACGTCCATTCGCTTTTTTTCTTCAGAAGGATTTCCAATGCTTAAAGTTCGTTCGCTGATCACGGTTTCCCTTATCTCGCTTGTGGTGTCCGGATGCGCAAACATGCTTGGATCGGCGACAGAGCAGGGGAACGAACTGCGCATTCGCGAGGACGCCAAGCCGGGCGCCAATGCGAAACAGGGAAAATATCCGATCACTGTGCGTATGGCGGGATACTCGGATGCACGTCAGGTCGATAGTCCGCGCCGCTTGGGTACCTCGAATAGCCGGATATTGGGGCTGACCGGCAAAGACATCATGTCGGATCGTGATGCGACCGAGGTGGTTGCTGAGTCGCTGAAAAAGCGACTTGGCGATGCCGGTTTGCAGATAGTGGCTGCTGATGCCGCAAACGCGCAGTTCCAGTTGAATGGTGCGGTGAAAGAACTCAGCATCGACGTGAAAGACAGAGACTACGTGAACATCGCTATCGAATCGACATTGACTGAAGTATCAAGCGGAAAGGTCATCTGGTCTGGTCTGGTGGTGGAGCGGGCCGATCGTTATGCGGGTACATCAGGAAATGGCAAGAAAGATGTCGCCGATTTCTTGAAGGCAAAATTGGGCGTCGTTTCAAACAAGACTACGGAATCTATATTGTCGGTGCTCATGGCTACGCGGCCGAGTATGTTCAATATGGATGTCGGCATCAAACCTGTACAAGGGGTTACGATCTATTCCAACACCGCCGGAAGTGCCGCGGTGGCTCCTGCTTCAATTCAGACTGAGTCGGTCGCCGCCAATGGCACGCTCGTGATCGGCTCTGCCCCTTCACGTGCCAAAGTGTATGTGGACGGTGTCTACTTCGGATTGACTCCCTTGCGTGCGGAGTTCAGCACGGGCATACATGAGGTGAGCATCAGGCTGGATGGATACCAAACCTCGACCGAGAAGGTCTCGGTTCGCAAGGGTGACAGCACCGAGATGGACATCAAGCTTCAGCGTTGAGGCGGGATGTTGGAATAAAAAAGCCTCGCATCGCTGCGAGGCTTTTTCTTTGGGCGGATCGTCAGGTCAGTGCTTCCCTGTACTGCCGAAACCACCTGCGCCACGATGGCTGACGGGAAACTCTTCCACGATGTTGAATTGCACCTGCGCCACC
>JARCRR010000168.1 GCA_029850565.1 Gallionella sp.
GTTGATACCCATGTCTCATTCGACTGCGCTCAATTCTAGCAACCTCACGCATGGCATCCTCTTCTTCAACAAAAACCTGCTGCTTCATTCCGCCTCGTCTGTTGGTCAGCCCAAACCAATGTCGTCTAAGAACGTAGTCGCCCAGCAAATCCCGGCTCAATTCCAGTACATAACCACGTCGTGATGATCTAAAGTCTAGTCTCATTTGTGCCCCCAAATCCAGCCAACTCAACCGCGCGCCACAGATTTTCATCGGAGGTGTCCGTGTATATGCTGGTCGTTTGCAGACTGGTATGCCCAAGCAAACGTTGGACGATATTGAGCGGCACACCAGATAGTGCCAAATGACTTCCACAAGTGTGGCGCCTATGCCGTGCTCGGCATAGGCGCCACTATGCCGAGTACCGGACTATGCCGAGTAGATTGACCCGAGCCTGTGCTGCTCTCGAATTTGCGTAATTTTACACGGCATAGTTTTATCTCCTTCCGGGGCATCAGCCCAAAACCGAAGGAGATACTTATGGAACAACTCTACAAGAATCAGCGCACGTTAATGCAAATGCGCGAAGGCGTTTTGGGCGCGTATGTCGAGGCGCTGTCCAAACAGTTACGCGACGAAGGCTACGCAAATGCCTCGGTCAGAAATGCTTTGCAGTTGTTGGCCGACTTGGGACGATGGTTAAGTCTGCGCAGAATGACTGCGTCTCAACTCACGCCAGAGTGCCTTCAAGGTTACCTAAAATACCGTTCCAAGCATGGACACCATCGATCGACTGATGCGGCAACTTTGCAGCGCCTATCAAATCTTCTCCTCGCGGAAGGGGCCATTGCACCAAGCATGCGGAGCGAGCCGACTCCAGCCCAACGGCTGGAAGAAGAATTCCGGCACTACTTGGAACTTGAGCGCGGACTAGCAACGGCTACGGTGCATCTCTACTTGCCATTTGTCAGCCGTTTTCTCGCCGAGTGTTTTACCGATGGACGGCTGCGGCTCGACAGTTTGTGCGCGACCGATGTGGTGCGGTTTGTACAGCGGGAGGCCGCCAGGCTTAATCACCCCAAGCGCGCCAAGCTGATGACCACAGCACTCCGTGCATTTCTGCAATACGCGCGTTACCGCGATCTCATCGGCACCGATTTGCGATTGAGTGTGCCGACGGTGGCCAGTTGGACTATGGCATCGCTTCCGAGAGCGCTGTCGTCAGAAGATGTTCAGCACCTGCTGAATCACTGTGATCGGCAGACGGCGATAGGTTGCCGTAATTGGGCAATTTTACTGTTGCTTGCGCGGTTGGGGTTGCGTGCCGGTGAAGTGGTTGGCTTGACGCTCGATGATATCGATTGGGAGCGGGGGGAGCTACGTATCCGGGCAAATGGGAAAGGTGTTGACCTGCTGCCGATCCCTCAGGATGTCGGGGCCGCATTGGCCGATTATTTGCGCCGTTTGCGTCCGGCCTTTTCTTGCAGGCAAGTGTTCGTCCGCATGAGGGCGCCTTATCGCGGGTTTGCCAGCTCGGTGGCAATTTGCTCCATTGTACGTCGCGCACTCGATCATGCGGGGTTGAATCCGGCTCACAAAGGCGCGCATTTGTTGCGCCACTCGGTGGCGACTCACATGCTGCGGCAAGGTGCATCGCTGGCTGAAATCGGTGCGCTTCTGCGCCACCACAGCCCACAGACCACGATGATTTATGCGAAGGTCGATCTGGATTTGCTGCGTCCATTGGCCATGCCTTGGCCGGGAGGTGCGCAATGAGCACGCTACGTGAAGCGATTAAAAACTATCTGGAATTGCGGCGCAGTTTGGGATTCAAACTCCGTAAAGAGGGTATTTATCTATCGAAATTCGCCTCGTTTATGGAAGCTAAAAACACCACGCACATCACGACGCTGCTCGCACTGGAATGGGCGCAACAGAACCCATCCAGTCAGCCTCCGACGTGGGCACAACGTCTGGGTTTTGTCCGTAGCTTTACCCGCTACCACATCGCGACCGACCCGCAAACCGAGATTCCGCCGCCGGGCCTGCTGCCTTTCTCCCCGCACCGGGCGCGCCCATACCTCTATTCGGAGGAGGAAATCGCACACCTGTTGCGTTGCGCTCTGGCGCTTCAGCCCATCGACGGTTTGCGCCCATGGACATATTACTGCCTGCTCGGATTGTTGAGCGTGACTGGTTTGAGGATTGGTGAGGCGATCCGCCTGCAGCTTGAGGATGTCAATTTACAGGACGGCTTGCTTACGGTTCGCGGAACCAAGTTCGGCAAATCCCGCCTCGTACCGATCCATCGGACGACCCAGGAGGTGCTCGCAGAATATCTGGTGCGCCGCGAGCGATGCCTTGCGGGGCGCCGCGTATCCCAGTTCTTCTTCATTAATAGTCACGGGCACCACCTGGATATCGGTGACATCCATAGAATCTTCTACAAGCTCTCGCGCCAGACGGGACTGCGTAGTGCAACAGCCAGTCACGGCCCGCGTCTGCACGATTTTCGTCATCGATTTGCGGTTCAGACGCTGTTGCGATGGTATCGCTCGGGCGAGGATGCGGAACGTCACTTGCCGGTGCTGTCCACCTATCTGGGGCACGTCCATGTCGCCGACACCTACTGGTACCTCAGCGCTTGCCCTGAACTGATGGCGCAGGCCGTTGCGCGCCTTGAAACCCACTGGGAGCAACAGCCATGAGCGCCGCAGTGAGTTTCCAGGCGCTGTTGGAGAGCTTCTTTACCCAACGTCTGATGCAGCAGCGCCGGGCCAGCCCGCATACGATCAGCTCATACCGGGATAGCTTTCGCTTGTTGCTGCACTTCGCTCGGGCACAGCTCGGCAAGCCCCCCAGCCAATTGGCGTTCGAGCAGATCGACGCGCCCTTGATTAGCGCATTCCTGAACGAGATGGAGCATGGGCGCGGCATCACCGCCCGCAGCCGCAATCTGCGTTTGACCGCCATCCGATCTTTCTTCCGCTATGCCGCTTTTGAAGCTCCGTCTTGCGCGGCTCAAATACAGCGGGTGCTGGCTATTCCCAGTCAACGATTTACGCGAACTCAGGTCGGCTTCCTGACAAGGTCAGAAGTTCAAGCCTTGCTTGCCGCACCCGATACGCACACCTGGTCTGGGCGCCGCGATCACGCCATGCTGCTGGTGGCAATTCAATGCGGACTGCGTCTGTCAGAACTCACCGGCATACACCGCGACACGGTGATTCTTGGCACAGGAGCTCACATCAGAGTGCTTGGGAAAGGGCGCAAGGAACGCGCTATCCCGTTGACCAAGCGAGCCGTAGCAGTTCTGAAAGCTTGGTTGCGGAACATCCCTGATAGAGGTGACGCTATTGTGTTTCCAAGTGCCCGAGGTAGCCAACTGAGTTCGGACGGTGTGCAATACATTCTCGCCAAACACGTCGCAGTTGCCGGCAAGTCGTGTTCATCTTTACAGCGGCGAAAAATCACGCCACATATGCTTCGCCACACCAGTGCCATGGAGTTGTTGCAGGCAGGGATAGATCGAAGCGTGATCGCATTGTGGCTCGGACACGAATCGGTGGAGACGACGCAAATCTATCTCGATGCCGACCTTGCCATGAAAGAGAAAGCGCTGGAAAAGACAGCGCCACCAGAGGGAAAGCCCGGTAGATTTCGGCCAGACGACCGGCTGATGGCGTTCCTCAAGGCGCTATAGGGGTAAAAACTATGCCGAGTTAGATTCCGCAAATTCGAGAGCAGCACAGGCTCGGGTCAATCTACTCGGCATAGTCCGGTACTCGGCATAGTGACGCCTATGCCGTGCTCGGCATAGGCGCCAAAGTTATACTTCTCAGTTGAGCCAGACTGCCAGATACAGATGGAACTCTTTTATGGCTTGCTTACCTCATGGTGCCGATTGCGCAATCTTCGCCAGATTACATTGAGCGTGGACCCGGCAATCAGCCTCTCTGAACTCATGTTTCGGCTCAGGGAGCACTTTCCCTCATGGATACTTGAAAATGTCCGAACGTAACGATTTATCTCAGCATATCCTGCCAACTTCGGCTCAATTGGTCGGTGTCTACCTGACCGTGATTTCACTGGTCAAGGTGATGCATCTGGGGCAGGCGGGATCGCTGCTGGATAAATTTCTGGCCATTGATGCGCTGATATTTACCATCAGCACGGCACTTTCCTACGCATCCATGCGTGGCGTAAAGTCGGCAAATCTGGAAAAATATGCCGACCAGTTTTTTATGCTGGGGCTGCTGGGACTGGGCGTTTCTGCCGTTCTGTTGTCGTTTGAAATAATTTAGCCAGAAAGATAGCTTGGTCACATTTTAGCTTCAGGATAACGGGGGACGGTTTGGTCACAAAACTCATTAAACGCGCATCGCTATTACTCATCGCATTGAGCGTTGCCAGCGCTGGTTTTGCATCGACCTTTTTCTTTCCCGGCACCAGGCCAGCCTACCTCTCAAGTGACGCACCCAAATGGTTGCATGACGGTCACGGTCTTGATGGTTATTTAACGATCACGTCC
>JARCRR010000169.1 GCA_029850565.1 Gallionella sp.
ATGAGCTGCCACTCTTGCTTTCCGGATTCTCTTTTGGCGGCTACATCGCCGCGCGTGCTGCCTCTAGCTTGCGCCCGCAGCATCTGGTGTTGGCGGCGCCTGCGGTGGGCCGCTTCGCCATGCCCGCCGTGTCACCCGATACCTTGGTCATCCACGGCGAGCATGACGATGTGGTGCCGCTGGCGGACGCATTCGAGTGGGCGCGCCCGCAACGTCTCCCTATCGTAGTGTTGCCAAGTGCAGACCACTATTTCCACGGACGTCTGACACAGTTGCGCGATATCGTGAAGAAGCATTTCGCCGGAGTCGAGTTGTGAGTGTGGTCATCCAAGCCATCGGCCTGCAAAAATCCTACGGATCGCATCGCGTGGTGGATGGTCTCGACCTCGCCATCAACAAAGGCGAATGTTTCGGCCTGCTCGGTCCCAACGGTGCAGGCAAGACGACGACGCTGCGTATATTGCTCGGGCTGATCGCGCCAGATGCGGGCGCGGCTAATTTGCTCGATCTTCCTGTGCCGCAGGCTGCACGCGAGGCGCGCATCCGAGTCGGTGTGGTGCCGCAGATGGACAATCTCGATCCCGACTTTACCGTGGCAGAGAATCTGTTGGTATATGGGCGCTACTTTGGTATGAAGGATGATGAGATCGAAGCACGTATTCCATCACTGCTGGAGTTCGCCAGCCTCACCAACAAGCGCGACGCGAAAGTGCCGACGCTCTCCGGCGGCATGAAACGCCGCCTCACCTTGGCGCGTGCGCTGGTGAACGATCCCGATGTCATCTTCCTGGATGAGCCGACCACCGGCCTCGATCCGCAGGCGCGCCATCTCATCTGGCAACGTTTGCACGAACTCACGCAACAGGGCAAGACGCTGTTGCTCACCACGCATTTCATGGACGAGGCCGAGCGTCTGTGCCATCGCCTCGCCGTCATGGATAACGGCAAGCTTATCAGCCAAGGTTCGCCGCGCGAGTTGATCGAACAGAACATCGAACCGCAGGTGGTGGAAGTGTTCGGCGAAACGTCAGGGTCATGGGCGAGCGAACACGCGGCTAAATATGCGCAGCGTTTCGAGGTGAGTGGCGAGTCCGTGTTCTGCTATGTGCAGGATGCACAGCCGCTGGTCGTCCATCTGCAAGCGCAATCCGAGTTGCGTTACTTGCATCGTCCTGCGAATCTGGAAGATGTCTTCTTAAAGTTGACCGGCAGAGAGATGAGGGAATGAACCTGATATTCCGCATGCTGTGGGTGATCATCATGTCCAAGTTCCGCGAGCGTTTGGAGTTGGGAAACTTCGTGAGCGAGCTCAAGTTGCGTGTGCTGCCCAACGACATAGACATCAATTTCCACATGAACAACGGGCGCTATCTGACCATCTGCGACCTCAATCGGGTGGATGTGTTCGCGCGCAGCGGTCTGCTGAAGGCCATGTTCAAGCGCAACTGGATACCGGTCATCGCCGAACACACCATGAGCTACAAGAAACCTTTGGACATATTCGATCGTTACAAGGTGAAGCTGGAAGTGCTGAAGTGGGACGAGAAATATTTTTACATGACGCACACCTTCACCTTGGGCGGGCGTATCGTCGCGGAAGGCACATCGAAAGGTTGCGTCTATGCGCGCGGCAAAGGCGTGGTCAGCCCGGCCGATGCCATCGCCGCAGTGGAGCAGGACAGATCGAAATGAATATCTTCGCGCTTCCCAAACTAAGCCTGCGCTTCCTGCCCATCTGGCGCCGCCATTGGCTGGTGTGGAAGAAGATCGCCGCGCCTTCCATCCTCGGGCATCTTGCCGATCCGGTGATCTATATGTTGGGTCTGGGTTACGGCTTGGGCAGTCTGCTGCCGGAGATGGGCGGCATGTCGTACATGGCCTTCCTGGCCGCAGGCACGGTGTGTTACAGCACCATGAACAGTGCCAGTTTTGAAGCCTTGTATTCCGGTTTTGCGCGCATGCACGAACAACGTACGTGGGATGCGATACTCAATACGCCCGTTGGATTGGATGATGTGGTGCTGTCCGAGATTCTGTGGGCGGCGACGAAAAGTCTGATGTCGGGTGCGGCGGTGCTGGTGGTGATCTGGGTGCTCGGCTTGTCGCACTCGGTCATGTCCTTGTGGATGATTCCGCTGGCTTTGCTCATCGGCCTTACCTTCGCAGCTATCGGTCTCATCATGACCGCGCTGGCACCTGCCTACGACTTCTTCATGTACTACTTCACGCTGGTCATCACACCGATGATGCTACTATGTGGCGTGTTTTTTCCGGTCACCCAACTGCCGGAAAGTATGCAGGCGGTGGCGAGTTTGCTGCCGTTGACCCACGCGGTCAATCTGGCGCGGCCATTGATGAGCGGCATCGTGCCGCCCGCCGCGATCCTGCATATCTCAGTGTTGCTGATTTATACGCTGCTTGGGTTCTATATTTCCCTGGTGTTATTCCGTCGTCGATTGTCGAGGTGAGTCTATGTTGTGGTTGAAAGCATTCCATATCGTACTGGTGGTGAGTTGGTTCGCAGGGCTGTTCTACCTGCCGCGCATATTCGTCAATCATGCGATGACTGACGACCAAGCGGTGCGCGACCGGCTGAAGCTGATGGAGGGCAAGCTGTATCGCTTTGTCACGCCCATTGGCGCGCTCGCCGTCATCACCGGTCTGTGGTTGTGGATCGCCTACAGCGACATCTTTACCGGTGGCTGGCTGCATGTGAAGACCACGCTGGTGGCGGGTCTGGTTGCTTACCACCTCTACTGCGGTCATCTGGTGAAAGAGTTCGCCGCAGACCGCAACACACGCAGCCACGTCTGGTTCCGCTTCTTCAATGAAGTGCCGGTGTTGGTATTGCTGGCCGTCGTCATCCTTGTTGTTGTAAAGCCTTTCTAAGATGCCAGATTTCTTCGCCACCTGTCCGCGTGGACTCGAAAGACTACTCGCCGATGAGCTAACGAGCTTCGGCGCTAAAGACGTGCGCACTACTGATGGCGGCGTGGCATTCGCCGGAGATTGGGCACTGAACTACCGCGCCAATCTGCAAAGCCGTTTGGCCTCGCGCATCCTGTGGCGTGTCAAAGAGCCGACGCGTTTCCGCACCGAGGACGATGTGTACCAGGCTGCGTACGCATTGCCGTGGACGAAATGGTTCGATGTGAGTTGCACCATCCTAGTCAAGGTCACCGCCATCAAATGTCCGCTCAAGAGTTTGGAATTCATCACGCTCAAGATCAAAGATGCGGTGTGCGACAAGTTCCGTATGGAAAAGGATGTGCGTCCCAGCGTCGCCAAGCTCGACCCCGACATGCGCATCCACGCTTTCTTCGAGGGCGAGCAATTCACCTTGTATCTGGATACCTCGGGTGACGCACTCTACAAACGCGGCGTGCGCATCCACACCAACATCGCCCCGCTGCGCGAGAACCTCGCCGCAGGCATCTTGAAGATGACAGGTTGGAAGCCAGGTATCCCACTGTTCGACCCCATGTGCGGCAGCGGTACCTTCCTCATCGAAGCCGCCCAGATATCGCTAAACATCCAACCCGGCATAGACCGCAACTTCGCTTTCGAGAAGTTGAAGAACTTCGATGCCAAACTTTGGAACTCGATGCGCGAAGCTGCCATCGCCGCACAACTGCCCGTGAGTGAATTGCCTTTGTACGGCAGCGATTTATATGGCGATGCGCTCAAAGCTGCGCATCAGAATCTGGAAGACGCGGGCATCCGCGAGACGGTCGATCTCAAACAGTGCAACGCATTGGAAGCCTCGCCGCCTGAAGCCGAGGGCATCCTCGTGGCGAACTTGCCTTACGGTGAGCGCATGGGCGACGAGGATGAATTGGCGGAGCTATACCCGCAACTGGGAGACGTGCTGAAAAAGAAGTTCGGCGGCTGGAACGTCTATTTGTTCACCGCCGACCTGCGCATCGCCAAGCTGATGCGTCTCGCCCCCTCCAAGCGCACACCTCTCTACAACGGCGCGATCGAGTGCCGATTGTTCGAGTACAAAATTGTGGCGGGGAGCAATCGGCCGAAGTGAGAGTCATCTGGCGGGCTATTGGTGGCACTGAGTCGTTGGTGGAAAAGGAGTTGAAACCATGTTGAGAAAATCGCATATCCGCCGTCCCATTGCTGCATCGTTGATGATATTGGGCGCAGTGATGATGTATCTGGCGCTGGAAACCTGGGCTGGCGTCTTGCTGTTGGTACTGGGCGTGTCTGTTGAAGTGGCCGGCATCGCACTCAAACGCAAGGATTAGCTTCACTGTCAATCAACGGGCCTGCGAGAGCATCTTGGAATTCTCGAAACCGCATGATGCCGCGATCCGATTCTCCGTGTTCTGCCGTAGCCGGATCGGCGATCCTATGATCGTCTATGGCATCGCATGCGAACGGTTGTTGGAGGAATTGCATAAAAGCTGTGATGCGTAATCGAAGCCGATAATTCTCGGGAGAAGACTTCGCAGAATAATCTCATCTGATACGATTCGACACAGACAATATGAATACAGAGGCCTGCTCATGAAAGTCGGCATCCCAAAAGAAATCAAGACCAATGAGAATCGAATATCTCTTGTTCCGGCCGGTGCGGAAGCGCTGATTGCTGCCGGTCACACGGTGATCATAGAGACAGGCGCCGGTAACGGCAGTGGTTTTGACGACGCGGACTATGTGGCGGTCGGTGCGCAAATCGCAAACGACGCCGATGCGGTCTGGGCGGCAGCCGACTTGATCGTCAAGGTGAAGGAACCCATAGAGCGGGAATGGAAGCGCATTCGGCCCGGCCAAGTTATCTTCACCTATTTCCATTTTGCGGCAAGCGAGGCCTTGACCAAGGCGCACATGGCTTCCGGCGCGATATGCATTGCTTACGAGACAGTGGAACTTCCATCGCGCGAACTGCCGCTGCTGACACCGATGTCCGAAGTGGCCGGGCGCATGGCGGTGCAGGAAGGGGCCAAGTATCTGGAGAAGTTGAATGGCGGGCGCGGCATCCTGCTCGGCGGTGTGCCGGGGGTGCCGCCAGCCAGGGTGGTGATACTTGGTGCGGGCGTGGTCGGTGTGAACGCCGCAAAGATCGCCGCCGGCATGGGGGCGAGTGTCGTCATCCTCGATGTTTCGCTGGAACGATTGCGCTATTTGAGCGATGTCATGCCGGCCAATGTGCAATTGGTCTTTTCGGACCGGCACAATCTGTTGGCGCAGATTGCCAATGCCGATCTGGTCATCGGTGCGGTGCTCATCCACGGTGCGGTCGCACCGAAACTGGTACGCCGTGAAGACCTCAGGGTGATGCGCAAGGGAGCGGTGATTGTGGATGTCTCTGTCGATCAGGGGGGCTGCGTCGAAACGACCCGCCCGACCACGCACGAGAATCCGACCTACCTCGTGGACGGGGTGGTTCACTACGGCGTGGCCAACATGCCCGGCGGTGTACCGATCACGTCGACGCTGGCGCTGACCAACGCGACCTTGCCCTACGTGCTGAAGCTGGCGAACAAAGGGTATCAACGGGCGCTGAAGGAATCTCCGGCATTGCTCAACGGCCTCAACATCATCGACGGCAAGATCACCCACAGAAAAGTTGCCGAAGCGTTCGCTCTGGACTATCACCCGGCGGAATCGCTGCTCGATTGATTTCGGCCATGCCGGTTGCTGGGCTACGACTAAAGGCGTTTAATTCGTTCATATAAAAACGATCAGCAAAATCATGCCGACCCTCAAACTAACACCTGCCGAGCTGCGTCTCTCTATATTCTCCGAAGCGCTTGGATTCGTCGACACTTCCGAAT
>JARCRR010000170.1 GCA_029850565.1 Gallionella sp.
AACCGCCGCACCTTCTCCGCCGTCGGAGTCAGCGTCGCGCCCACGATCATGTCCATCGCCTTGGAAGCCGCCAGATGATGGCTGACCGGACAGATACCGCACAAGCGCTGCACCATGACAGGCGCTTCCCAATAAGGACGGCCTTGGATGAATTTCTCGAAGCCACGGAATTCCACGATGTGCAAACGCACCTGATGCACACGGTCGTTCTCATCCAAAAGGAGCGTCACCTTGCCATGCCCTTCCACGCGAGAGACGGGGTCGATGGCGACACGACGCAGGTTCTCTGGGTGGGCGGCGGTTTCGAGATTATTGGAGGTTTCAGTCATGAGTTATTTATTTCTTTGGTTGCTTGAAATTTGCACTCAGGGCATTCGGTAAATCGGTATAGCCAATGCAGCCAATCTCCTGCTGGTTTATTTCCAAGAGCCCATCGCACCCACTTAAGGTTACATTGAGGACAGCACACCGTATAAATTGCTAGAAGCGAACTGATTAGAGCAATGGCAGTTCCAAGGAACGCCACAGCAACAGGAGCAGCCAAATGAATATCAGTCACCCATTCCGCGCTGGAAGAATAAATGATGGCTACACCAACCAATAAACCTATGCCTTCTCGCCCAAGTTTTACATCTTGCTTGGTCGCCTTTAGCAATGGCAAGGGTGTTCTTTCGAGTAAGAAGGGTTCAGTCATATTTAATTAATCCATGCCCCAGTTCAGGTGTCTTACCTGCGATGAGGTCAGTCAAGAATTTCCAGATGGCGTCCGCCGATGGTGGGCAACCGGGGATGAAGTAGTCGATCTTCACCACCTCATGCAGGGGGTGTACCTTATCCAAAGGGAGCGGTAGTTCAGGGTCGTTCGGGATGTGGCCGTGGACCAAACCGGGCTCGGTGAGATACACCTCGGTCAGACAACTGCTCAGATCAAGATGGTTGCGTTGCGCGGGCAGGCCACCGTTGATGGCGCACGCACCGATGGCGATGAGTACTTTGCAATTCTTGCGGAACTCGCGCAGCACGTGGACGTTCTCCGCGTTGCAGATGCCGCCTTCGATAAGGCCGATGTCGCATGGCCCGCAATGCTTGATGTCGGTTAGCGGTGAGCGGTCGAACTCGACCAGTTCCAACAAAGGCATGATGCGCTCGTCGATGTCGAGAAAGGACATGTGGCAGCCGAAGCAACCCGCGAGCGAGGTGGTGGCGATGCGGAGTTTCTTGCTCATGGTGTTCCCTCACAAGCAGCGCAACTGCCGCCGGTATCGGCTTGGCGCGGCGCATCGTCCAGCGCCTGCGCACTGATCGGGCGCTGGTCGTAGCGGCGTTCACCGATAGGCTGGCTGAAACCAACCCCTTTCTTCAATATCACCCCGACCGGGCACACACTCATCGCCTTGTCATCGAGGTCGATATTTGTATCTTTCAACAAACCGGATTCTGCATTCACGATGAGGTGCTTGGTGTTACCGCGCCCGGCCAGTGCAAACACGTTCTTGCCATCCACTTCGCTGGAGGCGCGCACGCAAAGTTCGCACAGGATGCAGCGGTTAAAATCGAGCAGGATATCCGGATGCGAAGCGTCCAAAGGGCGATCCGGAAATTGATGACGGAAACCAGCCGAATGAACTTCAAGGTCGTAGCCCAGCGCCTGTAGCACGCAGTTGCCGCTCTTCTCACATGAGGGGCAAAAATGGTTGCCCTCGGCGAACAACATCTGTACCAAGGTGCGACGCAAGGCGTTCAATTCTTCGGTGTCGCTCTCGATCTCAAGTCCAGCCTCGGCAGGCATGGTGCAGGATGCGACGGTGCGCCCGTTGAGCTTCACCGTACACAGTTTGCAACTGCCGTGGGGTTTGAACTCGGGGTGATAGCAAAGATGCGGGATGTAATGCCCAGCCGCCAAGGCGGCCTGCATCACGGTCTGCCCTGATTCAAAGGCGACCGGTTTCCCATCAAGTTGGAAGGTGTCACTCATTCGTTTTCCTTCAGATGTGCACCAACATCATCGCGTCCTGTCATTTGTCTGGCGCGCGCCAATGCACCGTCAAGATCAAAGGCCGGTTTGAATGAAAGTGATTTGAGCCGACTCTCGTAAGCCGGGCGGAAATGCTTGAGCGTATGCAGTACCGGGTTGCAGGCTGTGCGTCCAAGTCCGCAGTGGGATGTGGTTTGCAGTACGTGGTCGAGATTCTCCACTTCGGCAAGGTCGTATTGTGTGCCCTGCCCTGCGGCGATCTTGTCCATGGTCTGTTTCAGCATCGAGGTACCGACCCGGCAAGGCGTGCAGAAGCCACAGCTCTCATGGGCGAAGAAGTGGACGAAGTTGCGCGCCACCTCGAACATGTCGCGACTGTCGTCGAACACCATGAACGCGCCGGCCGTGGGCAAGTCTTCAAAACCCAGTTTGCGATCGAATTCTTTTTCGCCGATGCATATGCCCGATGGCCCGCTGATCTGCACCGCTCTGGTGTTCACCGCACCGCAGTCTTGCAACACTTCCCGAACAGACACGCCGAACGGATATTCGTAGATGCCGGGGCGCGGGCAATCGCCGGAGACCGAGATCAGTTTGCTACCGGTGGATTTTGCGGTGCCGATGGCGCTGTATCTATCCGCGCCCATATGTATCGCCAGCGCAGCTTGGCAGAAGGTCTCGACGTTATCCAAAGCCGTCGGTTGTTGCAGATATCCATGGGTTACCGGGAACGGTGGGCGATTGCGCGGCACACCGCGTTTGCCTTCCAATGACTCGATGAGTGCCGACTCTTCACCACAGATATAAGCTCCGGCGCCAATATGTATCTCGATGTCGAAATCGAATCCGGCTCGACCGAGGATACTCCGCCCCAAAAAGTTGCTACCACGTCGCAGTTGCAGCGTTTTCTTCAAGGGTTCAAGCAGATAGCAGTACTCGCCGCGCAGATAGAGGAAACCTTTTTTAGCACCCACCGCCAAGGCGCACAGTGTCATGCCCTCGAACATCAAGTCGGCCTGACGGGTAAGCAGCACACGGTCTTTGAAAGTCCCCGGCTCGCCTTCGTCGGCATTGCACACTATGTAATGCTCTGTGCCTTGCGCGTTGCGGCAAACTTCCCACTTCAGCCCGGTGGGGAACCCCGCTCCACCGCGACCGCGCAGACCGGATCGTTTTACAGCCTCCACGATCGCCGCTCCACCTAGCGAGACGCCGGTGTGCAAGGCCTCACCGTATGCCAGCGTGTTTCCGAGTAGCAATCCGCTGCGCCGGATGTTGTCTTCGACAAGGAAGAGATCGGCTGGCCAAGCTGCCATCGGCGTACGGTTACGGATCAACTGCCCTATCTCTTGGATACGCTGGGGAGTGA
>JARCRR010000171.1 GCA_029850565.1 Gallionella sp.
GCGTCTTTCCCTGCCTCTGCTTCGCTAAGCCTGTCTGGCAACACCAAACGCTCAATATGTTCGAATAATACTTTTGATGCTTTGGCTTCAATAATTGACTGCTGTGCGAAATTGATTAGAAATCGTGATGGCGGTGCATTGCTACTTAGTAACTCATCACCCGTCAAATACGGATGTATTAAAACTGCACAAGCTGCATCTTTGGCGATGAAATGCTGTCTTTCCTTATCCGAAATAACAAACCCTTTATGACCGGGCGTAACGCCTTGGAATACACGTTGCGGCTTAGTATTTACTTGAAGCTTTACTGCCGTTCCAACATCCGCCTGATCGGATAGCGCTGAATTTATATGCGACACAACGCGGCAGTCTAAATCAAATACCTTGCTGCTGGATTGAGCTGATTTGAACCACATCCGCCGATGTTTTGGCAATATTTTTTGGTCCTTCGTCTTGACCCAATTAACGATAGAGACATGCACATTGGCTTCGCCGCTCCACGGTTGGTTGTCCACGGCATCTATGATCGTTCCGTCTTGGCAAATCACATCTAATCCACCATTACGTGAAGCATTGTTACGAATGTTTTGAGTTCCAACCAATCCAGCGCGTCCGGTAAGTGGGTCATTCACATTGCAGGCCCCAAGGTATTCATTAGCACGGCGAAACCAATAAACACAGTAGTCGGCCATGCCAGGAATTTCCGGGTACGCCTTCCGGACTGCCTTGACGTAATCTGGCCCTCGCTCTGGTTTGAGCAACTTGGCTCCGATGAACGGAGGGTTGCCGATAATGGCATCTGCCATCGGCCACACAGTTTTAGTTCCGTCCGGTTGTATCAAGGCATCACCAACAATAAAGTTGGCGTCCAGATTATCCAAAGGCAATGCATTTTCATTGATATGAAGCTCGTCGATTGCCAGCTTGTGCGCGAGCATCATGGTTACCTTTGCGAGTTCCACAGCAAAAGGATGAATGTCTATACCAAAGAAATTTCTCGCTGAAACAAATCCGAATGGCCGTTGAGCGGTATTGCGGCTGGCAAACTCACCCATTCGCTCGTAGATTCTAGCCTCTAAACGCTTCAACTCACGGTAGGCAACATAAAGGAAGTTGCCAGAACCACACGCAGGATCAAGAACGCGAAACCGCTCCATACGAGCAAGCAAGTCTTCAAGTTGCTTGAGAGTTTTTGCCGCTTCTATCTGTTCGCTCCAAGGTTCAATTATGGTTGGAGTGACGATCTTCATAATGTCAGAAGCTGTCGTAAAGTGCGCTCCGCTGGAACGCCTCTCTTTTGCATTCATTGAATGTTGAAACAGTGTTCCAAATATTTCTGGACGCACTTGACTCCAATCGGAGCAAGCGGCATTTTTCAACAAATCCAACTCTTCTAGAGTAAGTTCGAACCGGTCAATTTTTGCAAACAACCCGCCATTAAAGTAATCAACTCCCTTAAAACGTCCGCCTGACGTTTTACCGGGCGAGTTCATTTCAATAAAAAGGCCGCTGATTTGATCAAAACTATCCTCTGGACATTTACAATCGTCGAGCAGTCTTGCAAAAAAATATTTATCCAGCAATCCAATGTCTTCTGCGAATAAGCACATTAGGCATTGAAGAACAAAGCGCTGCGCCTTCTCAGAGTCAATACCCCTGCCGACTAGATCGTTGTAGAGTTGTGCCAATAAATCGGCTGCTTTGCGGGTAACACTTTCATGATCAAACGCAAAGACTGGTTTCTCTGGTTTCTTAAATAGAAAAGCCAGTGGCCCCCAGCGTATAGGAAGGTCGGCAATCTTCAGTTTATCGACCGGGCTATCCATTTGGGTTTCAAAATCGAAGACCCAGAATTCATCAAAGTTACAAAGAATCACAAAGCGCGGCCTACCAGGGACAAGCCTTACCCAATAATCGAAAGCCTGACGATAATGTTTAGATAGATCACTCCCGCGTTTTTTCATTTCTATCAGGACAACGGGCTTCCAAACCAAATCGGCAAACGCAGTGCCTCCATTGTCTTTCTTAACTCTTTGCTCGCATGTGGCCCCAGCTTCCTTTAGACCTTTGTGCCCTAATGCAATAAACAGATGATCCAAGAATATCTGCGCTTCACCCTTTTCATCGCCTGAAATATGACTTGCACACCAATCCACAAACTCTGTAAGCCGTGCTACCCGCACCTCTTGTTCCGTCGCCACAGTTTTCCCCTAAAAGTAAATAATGTCTTCCAGGCTTACCTTACCCTTGGCCAGCCCCAACCGCATCGCCGGTGTCTTCTTATCCTGCCCGGCCAGACAGTAGTTATAGAACACGCGGAATATACCAAGCATCTTCACGATGGTCTCTGGATTGTATGCACTGTAGCCATGCCACATGCGATTCATACTGCTGGCCGTCCCTATCGGTCGCTCAAGAATCGATAGTCTTCTGCGCACCTGCATAAAGAAGCGGTCAATGGCATGCATTGATGCCTTGTTGTAGAGCCGTGCCAAGTGGTCTGCGTCGTAGTCTTTGTAGTCCGTCAGGTAGCACACCGCTTTTTCCGGTTCGCTCATGTTGGGGAATGGGTGCGTCATCCACCGATCCTGCCACTTGCCGAACGCGGCCATGTTGGCGATGTGCTGCTTGGTGATCAATATCTCCAGCTCCGCATCAGAAAGGCTTGGATTGGCCTTACGCGCACTCTCAAACTCGGCTCGGCTAACCGATAACGCAGCCTGTTTTTCAGCAATGGTCATTTCCTTATTGATGCGCACGTAGAACGCATCTGCGCGACGTGCGGCAATCGCAGGCTGAAAAGCAGTGAGACAGGCGGCACGCATCCCTGAATCCTGATCCAGGAAGAAGCGCAGCTTCTCCACACCGCCAAACAGTTGCTTGAGGTAGAAGAAGTGGCCGTACAGGGTGTATTCGGCGTGGATCTGCATGCCCTTGGTAGGTAGCCTACGTCCCGAGTCTTGCACCTCGGAAACCTCGACATCTTCGCGCTGAATGGTCTCGGCGTACTCGGCCTCGATCTCGCTTTGCAAGCCAGTGGTGTTTTTGCGTTTTGACTGCCTGCGGACGGCTGAGGTGTAGTCTTCCTTTAGCCAGCACCGTGCATAGCGTCGAAACGGAAGTTTCGTCTGATAGTCACCGGCCGCCAGCGCATCAGTTTCGACCGCTTCAGAGTCCAACTTTGCGTCGTAGTTGAGGTGCATGCCGAAGACATACCCGGTGTTGTTATCTGCGCTGCCTACCGCGTGCAACATCACGTTTCGCCTGTCCTCATGCCTAGTCCAGTTCACCACATAGTCCTGTCTATCCACGCCGATGTACAGGCGATGGATCGCCATGCCGTTGAGCAGCCGCTTCTCGCGGTCGGCGGCAAAGGCAAGGCATTGGCGATAGAGAAAGTCGATCTTGCCGTAGAGTGTTTTAGGATCGATGTCGGCCACTTCACATACGCGGCGCATCGGCGACTTATTCATCAGCAACGAGAATATCAGTCGGTTCTTGTGCGGTTGCTTGTGGCCTGTGGTGGATTTGCCGACCGAGAAGGTCTTTTTGCAGAGTTTGCAGCGGTAGCGTTGTGACCCGGATGGGGATAGGCCGATGGACTGGTAGCCCTTGCCGACCGGGATGGTGTGATTCGGGCAGGATTCGTCAGGGCAGGATGGTTCCGGCGCAATCTCCAAATCGATTAGAAAACGCGCCCGTTCCTCTGCGACAGCTTTGTTGCTCTTGATTCTAGGTTCTTCCCCGCAGATGCGGCAATTCATACCGGGAATTCCAACTCCGTGCGCGGTGATGATGTAGCTATCTTGGGGAGTATCTTGACCAAGAAGCGGACGTCCTCGCTTTACGGCATCTTTAGGTACAACTCCATAGTTGGCACACGCTGGATTCTTGCAGAAATTGACCTGAATTCCATCGGTTTCGACTGGGATTCTGGATGGCTTTTCTGCGGAAGAATTTATGCCGGAAATGATAATGCCCTCTAGCTTTCACTAGAGGGCATTATAGACTACTTTGGCATTCATGTTACACACCTTTCGCCAACGCCTAGATTACTCTGCGGCTTCTTTAGTTTGTACGTAATGATTAGCGTGGAGCAGGTAACGCCAATATCCCTTGCATCTTGCTCATGGCTTTTTGCTCGATCTGGCGAATGCGCTCGGCAGATACATTGAACTCGGCAGCCAACTCATGCAAGGTCGCAGCGTTGTCCTCGCGCAACCAGCGCGCTTCCACGATACGGCGGCTACGCTCATCCAAGCTTGCCAGTGCTTTTGAAAGTCCGGCGGATTGCAGGTGTTCACGCTCAGAGGTCTCCAGAATGGTCGAAGGCTCATGATCCTCGCTATCCGCCAGGTATTGGATAGGCGCATAGCTCTCTTCCTCCTCGGCAGACAGTGGATCAAGCGCGATCTCATGTCCGGCAAAGCGCGCTTCCATCTCCACCACGTCTTGTTCACTCACGTTGAGCTGCTGGGCGATCTCTTTCACCTGTTGGGGTTTGAGCGATTCCAAACCTTGCTTCATGCTGCGCAGGTTGAAGAACAACTTGCGCTGAGCTTTAGTGGTGGCAATCTTCACCATGCGCCAATTGCGCACCACATACTCGTGAATCTCGGCGCGTATCCAATGCAAAGCGAACGACACCAAACGCACACCGCGCTCCGGGTCGTAGCGTTTCACTGCCTTCATCAGACCGATGTTGCCCTCTTGGATCAAATCGGCTTGAGGCAGGCCATAGCCGTTGTAACCGCGTGCCACGCTCACCACCACGCGCAAATGGGAAAGCACCAATTGGCGGGCCGCATCAAGGTCGTTCTCGTTCCTGAAGCGCGTCGCCAAGGACACCTCCTCCTCTTGCGACAACACGGGAAAGCGATTCACCGACTGCACATACGATTCCAAGCTGCCAACGGCAGACGGCATCGGTAGATTCAAGCTTGCATTCATGGGTTTTTCCTCCTCATGTTCATATATTAGCACTCGCCGATTGAGAGTGCCAATATGGAAAAAGGTTCAGCGCGGCTCGATCTGCCACAGGTGTTGCGACACCGAGAACCACGCGCCCAGCCAGCCTAGATAGGCAGAGAAACCGAGCAGGGCGACACTGTCAGCAGCAGATAGCGACTGCAGGCTGAATTCGCCGGTGTAAACGGAGGCTAGGTCGGTCAGGTTATGGTTCAGCAGTAGCACGCTGCCCGATACGATCACCCAAGCAGCCATGCCGCCAAACAAGCCTTGGGTCAGGCCGAAATAAAGGAATGGGCGGCGGATGAAAGCGTCGGTCGCGCCGATGAGTTTTGCGACCTCGATCTCGTCGCGCCGGGTGAGTATCTGCAGGCGAATGGTGTTGAAGGTGATGGCGATGAGGGCGAAGCTCAACAGAGCCGCAAGGATGACAACCGCCAAACGGCCGAAACCCAGAATCGCCTCCAGGCGGTGGACCCAAGCCGAATCGAGCTGCACGTGGTCGAGGTTCGGCCATGTCTTCAACTCGTCGCGCAGGGATTCCATCGCAATGGCGTCCGTCGCTTTGGGATAGACGATGTAGGCATCGGGCAGCGGGTTCTGCGCCAGGTCGCCGATGACCTCGGATAGCTCGGTGCTTTGCTGGAGCTTCTTGAAAGCAGCTTCGCGCGGGACGAATTCAGTGCGCTCGATCTTGGCGTGTTGTTTCAGTTTGTCGCCGATGCGTGCGACTTCGCCAGCCCCCGTGCCAATCTTGATGAATACGCTGACCTGCGGGGTTCCTGCGAGCTGTCCGGTCAGGCTTTGCACGCTCTTCAAGAGCACATAACCGCCCACCGGCAGACTCAAAGCGATACCGATGATGAGCACGTTCAGCAGTGTCGCATTGGGTGTCAGCAACAGTCGCAACAAGGTTGCACGCAATACGCGCAGATGTTCGATGAATACATTCATTGCAACGCCCCCAGTTTCAGGTGCAACTCGCGAGCAGGTAAATGCGCCAGCACGTTCTCGGCGTGTGTGGAGATCACCAGCGTGGCGCCTATCTGATGGAACGACTGGAGGATATGCATGATCTCGTTGGCATAGTCCGCATCCAGATTGCCGGTGGGTTCGTCGGCTAACAGGATGGTGGGGCGATTCACGATGGCGCGTGCGATGCACAGCCGCTGTTGTTCACCGCCCGAGAGCGAGATGGGGTTCGCTTTCTCGCGTGCCAGCAGGCCGACCTTGTCCAGCGCGGCACGCACACGCTTCGCGCTTTCACGATGGTCGAAACCGCAGATCTGTAATGGCAGCATCACATTGTCGAAGGCGGTACGGTCGAACAAAAGTTTGTGGTCTTGGAAGATCAGTCCGATGTTGCGGCGCAATTGCGGGATTGCTTCGCGTTTGATGGAACGGATGTTCTGACCTTTGACCAACAGGCTGCCGCTGGTGGGGCGCTCGATGGCGGCGATGAGTTTGAGCAAGGTGCTTTTGCCCGCGCCGGAGTGACCGGTGAGATAGACCATCTCGCCCTCGGCGATCTCGAAGCTCACGTCCTTGAGCGCTTCGTGTCCGCCGGGATAACGTTTATAGACCTGGTTGAACTGGATCACTGACCCTGCCCCAATAATGCAGTGATGAAATCCTCGGCCACGAAGGGACGCAGATCGTCCAGTCCTTCACCCACGCCGATGAAGCGCACAGGGATGGGGTGCGCCTTGGCGATGGCGGCGATGACGCCGCCTTTGGCGGTGCCGTCCAACTTGGTCAGCACCAGTCCGGTCACGCCCAGCGCCTCGTCAAAAGCTTTGACCTGCGACAGCGCGTTCTGTCCCGTGTTGGCATCCAGCACCAACAGCACCTCGTGCGGAGCATCGGGCATCACCTTGGCGATGACGCGCTTTACCTTTTTGATCTCTTCCATCAGGTGCGCTTGCGTGGTGAGGCGTCCGGCGGTGTCGGCCAGCACCACATCGATGCCGCGCGCCTGCGCGGCCTGTACGGCATCGTAGATGACGGCGGCCGCATCGCCGCTCTGCTGGGCGATGACGGTCACGTCGTTGCGTTTACCCCATTCCATCAGTTGTTCGCGTGCGGCGGCGCGGAAGGTATCGCCCGCTGCAAGCAACACGGATTTGCCTTGGTTCTGGAAATGCTTGGCTAGCTTGCCAATGGAAGTGGTCTTGCCCGCACCGTTCACCCCGCACAGCATAATGACGAAAGGGTTGTGCGGTGTGACGTCCAGCGGTTTGGCCAGCGGCTGTAGCAGCTTGAGCAGTGCATGCGCCAACGCTTCTTTCAATTGGCTGGCTTCAGTCAGGTGCTGCTCCTTCACTTGGCGGCGCACATCCGCCAGCAGTGTGCGTGTGGCATCCATGCCCACGTCGGCAGTGATGAGAATGGTCTCCAATTCTTCGTAGAGTTCATCGTCGATCTTGCCGCCTGCAACGAACAAGCTCGCCAACTGTCCACCCGTGCGCGCCAAACCCGCGGTCAGTCGCGAGACCCAACTGGTCTCGGCGGCATCGGTTGCTGTCGTATTCTTTTTCAGGAAGCTGAACATGGGGTTAGGCAATGTTTAATAGTTATCAGATAATGCGCGCGCATTTTAACGGTTAGGGACGAATCGAATGAGATTTTATTGGGTTTTAGGCTGTGTCTTGTGGGCAGGACTGGCGCAGGCGGAAGTGTTCGAGAAGACGCTCTCTAATGGCTTGAAAGTCATCGTGAAAGAAGACCATCGCGCGCCGACCGTGGTGCAGCAGATCTGGTATCGCGCCGGCAGTATGGACGAGAAGACCGGCACCACCGGCGTGGCACACGTGCTGGAACATATGATGTTCAAGGGCACGCAGTCCGTTCCGGTCGGTGAATTCTCCCGTCGCATTGCCGCTGCGGGGGGGCGCGAGAACGCTTTCACCAGCTACGACTACACCGCCTATTTTCAGCAATTACACAAATCCAAGCTGCCGCTGGCGATGCGGTTGGAGGCCGACCGCATGCACAACCTCGTGCTGAGCGAGAAGGAATTCAACAAAGAGATCAAAGTGGTGATGGAAGAGCGCCGCTGGCGCACCGACGACGATGCGCACTCCCTTGTGGGCGAACGCCTGATGGCGACCGCGTATCAGGAGCATCCGTATCACAACCCCATCATCGGCTGGATGAAGGATCTGGAGAACATGACAACAGCGGACGCGCGGGATTGGTACAAGACATGGTACGCACCCAACAACGCCACGCTCGTCATCGCAGGCGATGTGAAAGCATCCGAAGTCTTCGCACTGGCGCAAAAATATTACGGCGGCATCCCCGCGGGAAAATTGCCGAAACGTAAAGAGAGCGGCGAGCAAGCGCAACTGGGCATCAAACGCATTGTCGTCAAAGCCCCTGCGGAACTGTCTTACTTCGTCATGGCCTATCACGCACCGACCATGCGCGATGTGGAGAAGGATTGGAAGCCTTACGCCTTGTCGGTGTTGGCGGGCGTGTTGGACGGAAACGAATCGGCGCGTTTGAACAAATCGCTGGTGCGTGACCAGCAAGTGGCGATGAGCATAGGTGCGGAATACGACAGTACCTCGCGCGGCCCCTCCATGCTCATGCTGGAGGGCACGCCCGCTTCCGGCAAAACGGTTGCCGAACTGGAAGCGGCCATCCGCGCACAATTGCAGGCCGTCGTGCGTGATGGCGTGAGCGAAGAGGAATTGAAGCGTGTACGTGCGCAAATCACCGCATCCGAAGTCTACAAATTGGATTCTGTGTTCTATCAAGCCATGCAGATCGGCCAAATGGAAAGCATCGGCTTGTCGCATCACGCCATACCCAAGATGCTGAAGAAGCTACAGGCGGTGACGGCGCAGGAAGTTCAGGACGTGGCGCGCGAGATATTGGTGGATGACCATCTGACGGTGGCGGTACTCGACCCGCAACCGCTAACCGAAAAGAACAAGCAGGCAAAGGGAGGCGCTCATGCGCAC
>JARCRR010000172.1 GCA_029850565.1 Gallionella sp.
TCTGCACGTGCACGTGGAGTGAAAGCCGACATCGACGTGCTGCAAGCAGAACAGCAGCACGCCACCACCCTGCGTGATTGGCGCAAGGCGCGTTACGACGCCATCATCAGCCAACTCAAACTCAAAGCCGCTTGCGGACAATTGAGCGGCGACGAACTTATGGTGCTGGATAAGTCGTTCGCTTATGGAAACTGATCCCGTTGAAAAATATTATTTGATCGAGCTTCATGAAATCTGCGAGTCGGATTCCAAAATATATATGCCTTCACCAAGCTTGATTCCAATGTGGTTGGAGCAAAAAAGATATAGATAGATATAGATGAGATATAGGCCTGCTCGGAAAGTATATAGGCCTAGGTATATATCTAGATATAGGTCCTTAGTCGCAGTGTTCAAGAAGGCTCAGGATAGTTGCCACCTATCAGTTCTGCTAGGTTCAATAAAAGCTTCATTCTGCAATAATCCCGCACGCTAGAAATGGCATAGCAATTCGATGGTCAAACTAATTTTTTTGGAGCGATCATGCTGGGATATTTTGTGCTGAACAAAGTTGGCACTTCGAGGTGACTATCGTCCGATAATCGGCTAAGCAGTCCTTGAAGCTTGCGCTTCAGAACTTCCGCTATGGTTAAGGGTTGTCAGATGTCAGCCCTTCGACTGATGCGTGTTCAGGCTACGACAGTCCGTCTTGGCTGACATCTGACAACCCTTAACCCACGCTGACAGGGGCGCAATACAACACGTCGGCACAACGTAATCTTTCACGAGGATGATGATATGAAACTCTGGAGAAGTGTCGCAATAATTGCGGTGTTTTCCGTTTCGACAATAACATGTAGCACAATAGCACTTGCAGGTGATTGCGATTGGTGCGTATGCAAAAGCCAAGATACTGTTAATAGTTGTACTAAGTGTTGCTCCTCTGCCAAGAATTTCCCCAGTACTACCACCGAATTGGAATTGCGAATAGCCAAGGATGGAAAGTCCATCGTGGATCAGAACGGGCGAGAAGTTGCCAGATTCGCTGAAGGCATGCGGATGCAAACACCAATGAAGGCGCAAAGCCAGAAGATGCAGGGATGCATGCGTTGCAGGAACGAGTGCCTAATCTACGAAGGCGAAAGGTGTGTTAAATCAATTCGGACATGCGAGTGGGATTTTGACTGCAACAAATCTACAGCAATGAAAGCACCTCATGAGCCAGAACCGTTGCCACCAGAAGAGCCGCCGCGGCCACCGAAACCAACAATGCCAGAACCACCGCCAAGACCAGAGCCAAAGCCACTACCGGCACAATAAACGCACAGTGCCTCAACTTTAGAATCGTAGCACTGTT
Organism: Gallionella sp.; assembly: GCA_029850565.1. Taxonomy (GTDB): domain Bacteria; phylum Pseudomonadota; class Gammaproteobacteria; order Burkholderiales; family Gallionellaceae; genus Sideroxyarcus. The sequence goes on from JARCRR010000172.1 coordinate 1,337, forward strand.
GCTATCTGGTCTAACCATGCATTCGAGAGGGACTGCGCAAAAGCGCGCGGCCCCTCAATTTGAACGTTGGGCATCATAGATGGTCGCTGTTAATTTTTCTCACCACTCAAAGGAGCAGTCATGGCAGCTTACGAATGGAAAGAAAACAATGCTTGTGCGGCAACGTACAAGGTTCTCGAAGGGGACAAGTTTCTCGACCAATTTGAGGATGCGGACATTCCATTTGCGAAAGCATCTTCGGTAAAGTTGAAGACATTGCGGTATTACCCGAAAACTACAACGAATCCACAAATTATTGAAGTGCTGTCAATCGAAATAGCGAGGAAGTTCGTTACGTATGTCGTAAAGATATTTACCGTTAGTAAACAGAACACAGAGAAGTCATCAGCCGCGATCATTTCGGAAATTGCAAAGGTGTTCGCAGACGGTAGCAAGACGATCAAAGACTTGGCTGAGATAGTCGATGCGAATATCAAATTTCCTGACGAAGCCTAGGAGACCCCTTCATGCAAAAGCCCCTCCTATTGATCGCTTCTATTTTGGCAATTGCTCATGGTGCCTCACACGCTGCATCAGGCGCAGACAGCAAGTTTGAGATTAATCCGGTTGTTATCGATTCAAAGAATGGCACTGGTTCCACTGTTGGCATTGAATACAAGGTCAAAGGTGACCTGTTGTCAAAGTCATTTGACTCCAAAGACTCTGGGGGGATGATTGATTCAAGCGCGACGATTAGCTCAGCACTAATTGGATATTCCGCAAATGGAACAATTGCCGCCTCCAAGGATCGTAACCCTAAGAATTTTCTTGAGTTCCAACTGGATGCAAAGCTACGCCGCAGCGATTCAGGAAAGGGAGCCCTTCTTGGCAGCCTTTTCGCCAAATATGAGACAAACCAGAGTTTCGACAACAAGCAACTCGTATACGGCTTGGGCGGAATATATGGAAAATACGCATCCTTTGCAGAGAATGACTTCATAGCATTCGACGCGAACTACGGCCGCGTTGATCCAAAGGATGATGCAGAGCGCAAGCAAGTGCTTGGTGGGGCATCCTTAGACCCATACTATCGATGGAATTTGGAGTTCTTGTACCTGATTCCTATTCAGTCAGCCGCTGTTAAATCTTTGGAATTTAATTACCGATTTTTCAAAGAGAATAATGCACCAACCGCTATCAAGATCGCTGTACTTGATACGCATCAACTTGCCACCGTCCGAATCGGATTGAAAAACGATCTATTCTTGGCGTATAGCGCTGGGAAATTGCCATTTGATCGAAAGAACGACCAAATATTCCAAATTGGCTTCTCATACAATTTCCAGAAGTGATGCCCAATCCGGCAGTCAACCGGACCTGCGCAAAAATCCGCGCAGGCCGGTTACTTCCACGTTGGGCATCACTCACGCAATTTGGCTCTTAGAAAGTTAAAACGAATCATGGAGAAGATACTCTCAGATATTGCGATAGGTGTCATTGGGGGCCTTATCGCAACTTTCTTTACCCTAGTTGTAAGGAAGTATTGGCTCTCTATTATCATGCCATGGTACGAAGAACGTATATATCAAGATGCACATTTTGAAGGAGTGTGGGAGGTTGCTTAGACCTATACTACTGAACAAAGAGCCGGGAAATATGTCATGGAAATACACCGCCAAGGACACCATGTTGAAGGCACTCTTACCGGCGTCGATGGTCACGACTCTGGTCGCGTTTATTTGCTCGATGGGTCATTCAAAAATCTCATCCTTACGCTCAATTGGATTCCGAGAGAGAAAACAAAGCTTGATCGCGGTGCGTGGGTTCTCAAACTTAAGGAAAATGGAAATAAATTCGTTGGCTTTGGCGGGTACTACTCTACAAAAACAGAGGAAGTTCTTTCATGTGAGGTGGTCGCCAACATTAAAAATCAAATGAGGGTTTAATGTCTAGAATAATCCAATGCCCAACCCATCATTCGAGAGGGACTGCGCAAAAGCGCGCAGCCCCTTAATTTCCGCTCTGGATAGCTAAGCTGTCAAATTTTGAAGCACACTGATTCGGCCACTATGGTTATCGGACATGTTGTTCTGAGTTACGACCTATCAGTTCTGCTAGGTTCAATAAAAGCTTCATTCTGCAATAATCCCGCACGTAAGAAGTGGCACAGATGTTCGATAAACAAACCAAATATTAGGGAGAGATTATGTCGGGGTATTTTGTACTGAACAAAAATAGCAATTCACAATATCACTTCGTTCTCAAGGCGGATAACCATGAAACGATTCTGACCAGCGAAGTCTATGAATCAAAGCTTTCCGCCCAAGGCGGCATCGCATCTGTGCGAAACAATAGCCCAATTGATGCCCGATATGAAAAGAAGACATCGATCAAAGGTCAGCCATTCTTTGTATTGAAGGCCTCAAATGGTCAAGTCATCGGCGCAAGCCAAATGTATTCGTCAGTTGCGGCTAGGGATTCAGGAATCTCATCCGTTAAGTTAAACGGCAGTACAACAAAGATCGTAGATAACTCCTAGTTCTCTCACCCAATTAGTTGGCGGTGAAGAGCTGCTATGTCTGAATGGAAATGGCATTTCAGATGCTGTGAAGTATAGGCAAATGCAGAATCGAAACCGACGAATCTGGCGCAATTTCAAGAGTTGATTCCGGGCAAGAGAAAGGGAGCCTTGTGGCTGTCAAAAAAGTAGCGCATAAAGCTCGCATAGTTGGCGTCGATCCACAAGACTTCAGTCCCAGCC
>JARCRR010000173.1 GCA_029850565.1 Gallionella sp.
CGTGCTGGATGGCACATCGCTGGCGGGTTCGCCTGGCACCCCGGGCTCGCCTGCCGTGGCGGCAACTTGGCCCACCGGTCTGGTGAAGTTTTCAGGCAAGACAAAGGATCAAAGCCCGGGTGCCGTGTTGGAAAACACGTTGAGTGGCTCAGCCAGCATCTTGCTGGGCAGTCATGTTGTTTCGAGTAGCAACCTAACGATAGGTAGGAAAAAAAGCGCGTCAAGTGCGGTGAGCGCAATTGTGACTGCGATTGGCGCGGGAGGTGTCATCAAAGCCTATATCGGAGGAAATTCGGTTACTTCTACTTGCGCTGCGCAGGGAACCGACACTCTGTGTCTGGTGGATACGTCCGGCGCATACGATAACAACGGGCAAACCGTGACCTTGGGTAATCTAACCTTGCCCGGTACCATGACATGGTCAATCACGGATACGACGGGAGGCACCAATGCTTCGCCTGCCATACCTGCTACGCCCGCCACGGGTTGGAGCAATTTCAAACCGGCATTGACCGTTACCACCTTCAATGGCGGCAATAATGCCTTGACTGGGGTGACCGTGACTTCCGACTGCAGTTCAGTGAATGGCGCCTCGGATGCGCACATTCACCAGTACGACGACAAGTATGACCGCACCGGTGTTGATTTCCTCAATCCCAGCGCGACTTCTCACAAACTGGCCAAAGCCATCACCTCCAACACCATCGAATACAAGGTGTTGATGCATAACCAGTACCTCAATCCGGCCGTCAAGTTCCACGTCGGCAATTCCTCGTACGAACCGAGCCAGGATGTGGGATATGTTTCGGTCAAGGATTACCAGACCTCGGCGACACTCGATCTGGCGGCTTTGCCGATCTATTCCGGTACCAGCAAGACGACTGGCGTGACAGGCAAGATGATCGGCAGTCTGGTGGTTAACATGCCGACGGATGCACTGAGTGTCAAGGATTGGTGGGGTAACGGCGACATGCGTGTGGGGCTGCATCCGATCAATCCGGGATGCGGGGGGCGTACTGGCGGCACGACGGATGGCAATATGTATCAGCCAGTCATTCCGCCGGCCAACGGAGTGGATGGCCCCGGCATCAAGGGTTGGTCGGCCAGCACGGTATCTCTGAATTCGATTGGCGTACGCCATGGTGGCGCGCTGACCGTGCAGATCATCAAAGCGACTACGCCCAACAGTGCCATCGAGTTGAATGACTCAAACGGGCGCCCAGAATATGGCTGGCGCATCAAGAGCGGTGAAGTGGCGAATTATGTGTTGGCCGAGTATACGGTGTTTTGGCATCATCCTAGTAACGGCTGCTACGGGGATCCGGCGTGGACCAAGATTCCCGGTCCCGATAACGGGAGTAGCACAGCGACGACACCTGCTGCCGGATCCACTGACCCGAAACTCGGTGATCTGTCCGGCACTAGTGGCGGCACCGTGTCCAGTGTGACCGTGACTGTGACAGGCAACGTAATGACCACGACCATCACGTATAGCAGTGGCGGCCAAGCCATCATCACTCGCACTACAAACGCAGATAATTCAGTTACTATCGTGACGCGCGATGCCGACTGCGTAGCCTCGGGCGCGGGATGTCAGGGCATCACGGATACTGTTTATGGTACATCGGGCAATATATTGACGGGTGGTGACGAACGCGGTAATCAGGTCAGGACGGGCCGTGTTTCTTGGCATGAGTTGATCCGCGAATAAGTGGAACAGAAAGGAAGATATGAAGACACAAAGGGGATTCAGTCTGGTCGAACTGATGGTGGCTTTGGTGATAGTCGGCATCCTCGCGGCCATCGCAATCCCCAGCTTCTCCGGATATCAGGTGCGTAGTGCGCGTGCCGTGGCGCAAAAGGAATTGCTGGAAATGGCTGCATCGCAGGAAAAGATCTATCTGAATTCAAGTGCATACACGACCAGCGTTTCTGCTGTATACAACGGTCAGAGTGGCGGGGGATTGAACCGTACCACCGAAAAGACAAGCGATGGCAGATATGATCTTTCATGTAATGGATGCACCGCACAAGCCTTCGAGTTGCGCGCCATTCCCGTGCCGGGATCAGCGCAGGATGATGATGGCTGTATTCTGATTCGCGAGAACGGGCTACGTCAGTGGCATCAAGGGTCGGACGCATGTGCTGCAGCTTCGCCGATCGCTTGGTGAGCGAAAGATGTAGAACGCCGATTGGCATATGACAAAACAGCGGGTTCGCCCGCTGTTTTGTTTTAAAGAATGATTTTTCGGAACGATAAGTTGAGATCGAATTTGGTGATAGGTGCGGGCGCACTGGGACTGGCGACGGCTGAGGGGCTCTTGCGTCAAGGTGCAGCCGTGACCGTGTTGGAACACGGCCAAGTCGGGCAAGAATCCTCTTGGGCGGGGGGAGGCATATTGTCTCCGCTGTGCCCTTGGGATTACCCGGAAGAGGTGACGCAACTCGCGCTGCGCGGGATGGCGATGTTCGAGGACATGGCGGACACCTTGTGCCAGACGACGGGCATCGATCCCGAATATCGACGTTGCGGCATGTTGGTGATGCCGCCGTTCGATGTGCAGGCCGCAGACCTGTGGTGTGCGAAACATGGATTTGCGGTCGAGCAACGCGGCGAGGCTTTGTTTTTGCCCGATGTCGCTCAAGCGCGTAATCCCCGGTTACTGCAAGCCTTGCGTGCCAGAGTGGAGTCTTTGGGAGGGCGCATCGTGGAGCAATGCGCCGTCAACGAGATCATCTCCGATTCGGATCAGGTAACGCGTCTGGCAACTGCGCAAGGCGATTTCGTTGCGGACAGCTACATCGTGACGGCAGGTGCGTGGAGCAAGGCTTTGCTGGGAGAACAGGCTTTGCATGCCGACATCAAGCCGATACGCGGACAGATGTTGCTGTTCAAATTCGATACGCCGCCGTTACCGCATATCGTGCTGCAAGACGGGCTTTACCTCATCCCGCGCAAAGATGGTCACTTGCTGGTCGGTAGCACCTTGGAAGATGTGGGTTTCGACAAGTCCACAACTGATGAAGCGTGCGCGATGTTGTTGCAGCGTGCGACCATGCTATTGCCGCGCCTGAAAGACATGCCTGTCGTCAAACACTGGGCGGGCCTGCGTCCTGCCTCGCCGGGCAACCTTCCCACGATCGGTCGGCATCCACATCTGCATAATCTGTTCATCAACAGCGGACACTTCCGCTATGGCGTGACCATGTCTCCCGCCAGTGTGGAAGTGCTGTTGAACGAGATGGATGGGACAGCGCAACCTTTCGATGTATCGGCTTATCGTTGGCGTTAAGCGTTGCCCGAGTGTCACGCACCCGCATATAATCCCAAGCCGTAGGCCGATGTAGCTCAGTTGGTAGAGCAACGCACTCGTAACGCGTAGGTCAACAGTTCGATTCTGTTCATCGGCACCATTTCTCTCGCTTCGTAGCACACAGTCTGGAGCAACAATGACTTTCGCTCGCCTCAATCGACTTCCTCTTAAAAAGATTGCCATCGCCGTTCTCACGCTTGCTTTAGCCGCCACATTGTTCGGCGTATTCGGCGGGGCAAAACCGATCCCAGTCACGTTGCAAAAGATAGAGCGCGGCGATGTGGAAGCCTCCGTGAGCAACACGCGCGCCGGAACGGTGAAGGCATGCCGCCGCGCCAAGATGTCGCCACCCGCGGGCGGGCAGATCGCCAAGCTGCGCGTGAAGAAAGGCGAACGCGTCAGCAAGGGGCAGGTGTTGTTGGAACTGTGGGACGATGATCTGCATGCACAGGAAGGATTGGCCCAGGAGCAACTGAAGGTCTCGCAAAGCCGAGTACAAGAGGTGTGCGGCTTGGCCGAGGCGGCCGAGCGCGATGCGGTGCGCTCGCAAGAGTTGCGTGCCAAGGGTTTCATCTCTGCGCAGATGCTGGATCGTGCATTGACCGATGCGGCAGCGCGCAAAGCGGCGTGTAATTCTGCGCGTGGAGATATCGAACAAAGCAGATCGCGCATCACGATGGCGCAGGCGACATTGGAGCGAATGACCTTGCGTGCACCTTTCGACGGTGTGGTCGCCGACATCAGCGGCGAGTTGGGCGAATACGCCACACCTTCACCGCCGGGCATCCTGACCATCCCCGCCATTGATCTCATCGACGATAGCTGCCTCTATGTGAGTGCGCCTATCGACGAAGTGGACGCCGCCAAACTCAAGATAGGCCAACGCAGTCGCATCACTTTGGATGCCATCAGAGGACGCAACTTCAGCGGCAAGGTGCGCCGTATCGCACCCTATGTGCTCGATCTGGAAAAACAGGCGCGCACCGTCGAAGTCGAGGTCGAATTCGACAAGCTGGCAAAAGAAGAGAACCTGTTGGTCGGCTACAGCGCCGATGTCGAGATCGTGCATGATGTGCGCAATCAAGTGTTGCGCGTGTCGACGCAGAATCTGATGGAAGGAAGCCGCGTCATGTTGTTCGGTCAAGACGGGGTGCTGGAAGAGCGCAAGGTCACCACCGGATTATCCAACTGGGAGTTCGCCGAGATCCTGTCCGGCTTGTCGGAGGGCGACCAGGTCGTGTCCTCGCTGGATAGAGCAGGTGTTAAGGCAGGTGTTAAGGTCGTTCAAGAAGAAGCAAAACCGGCGAAATGATCGAACTGCAAAACGTCAGCCGCACCTTCACCGTCGGCGATCAACAAGTCGCCGCTCTGCGTGATATCAATCTGCGACTGGATGCGGGCGAGTACATCTCCATCATGGGGCCGTCCGGCTCCGGCAAATCCACCATGCTCAATCTACTCGGCCTGCTCGATAGGCCGTCGGAGGGCACATACCTGCTCGACGGTGGCAATGTCACGGACCTGAGTGATGAGCAGCAGGCGCACGTGCGCAGCGAGAAGATCGGTTTCGTATTCCAGTCCTTCCATCTGGTGCCGCGCCTCACGGCGGCGCAGAACGTCGAACTGCCCATGATCTTGGCGGGCGTCCCGGCTGAGGAACGCAGGCAGCGTGTCGAGGTGTTGATGCAGAACTACGGACTGGCGGCGCGTGCGGATCACAGGCCGGACCAGCTTTCCGGTGGCCAGCGCCAGCGTGTCGCCATCGCGCGAGCCACGGTGATGCGCCCCACGGTTCTGTTGGCCGACGAACCGACCGGCAATCTTGATCGCAACACCGGATGGGAAGTGCTCAAGCTGCTGGAAGGTCTGCTGGAGCAAGGCATCACGCTGGTGGTGGTGACGCACGATGCCGAGATCGGCGCACGCGCCCACCGTCAGATTCACATGCTGGACGGCAAGATACGTTCTGACGACCGACCTGCGGCATGAAACTCACTGACACCCTGCAGTTCGCGTCCGGCAGCCTGAAGGGGAGTCCCACACGCACACTGCTGATGATGCTCGCCATGTCCATCGGCGTGGCGGCGGTGGTCATCCTGACGGCACTGGGGGAGGGCGCACGGCGCTATGTGATCGACCAGTTCTCATCGCTCGGTACCAACCTTGTCATCGTCCTGCCCGGGCGTACGGAAACAGCGGGTGTAGGCCCGGGGCTGATGTCGGGTCAGACGCCGCGCGATATCACGCTGGAGGATGCTCAGGCTTTGTTGCGCAGTCGTGCGATCCAGCGCATCGCCCCGCTGACTGTGGGTTCCGCCACACTGTCGCGTGATGCGCTGAACCGTGACGTGGTGGTGCTGGGCTCCACTGCCGATCTGCTCGAAGTGCGCCACATGGGTATTGCCGTGGGAAAATTCCTGCCTGCGGGCGATATCGATGAGAGCTCGTCGGTTTGCGTGCTGGGCAATCAGATGAAACAAGAGCTGTTCGGCAACGAGCAGGCGGTGGGGCAGTGGGTAAGGCTGGGCGACAGGCGTTTCCGCGTCATCGGCATATTGTCGGCGCAGGGTGAGTCCATGGGGATGCGCACCGACGAATTGGTCATCATCCCGGTCGCCTCCGCGCATCAGTTGTTCAATACCTCCGGTCTGTTCCGCATCCTCGTCGAGGCCAAGAGCCGCGATTCGGTGGAGCAGGCCAAGCACGATGCTGAAGAGATATTGGTTCAGCGCCACAGCGGCGAGCGGGATGTGACCGTCATCACGCAAGATGCGGTGCTCGCCACCTTCGACCGCATCCTCACCACGCTGACCATGGCGGTGGGCGGCATCGCCGCCATCAGTCTGGCCGTGGCCGGTGTGCTCATCATGAACGTGATGCTCATCGCCGTGGCACAGCGCGTGAAAGAGATCGGCTTGCTCAAGGCACTGGGTGCTCCACCCAAGCAGATACGCAGATTGTTCTTTGCCGAGGCCGCACTACTTTCCACGATTGGCTGTGTGGCGGGTCTGATACTCGGTTATATCGGCAGCACCATCATCGGGCAGATCTATCCCAGCTTGCCTGTATCGCCGCCGTGGTGGGCGGTGATCGCTGCCTGCGTGACGGCATTGGGTACGGGCATCCTGTTCAGCGTGTGGCCTGCACGAAGGGCGGCGCGACTCGATCCGGTAGCGGCGCTGGCGGGGAGATAGCCATGTACTTTCGCGATCTGGTCACGCTCACCTCTTCCAGTTTCCTGACCTACCGGATGCGCAGTTTCCTGACCGGGTTGGGTATCGCCATCGGTATCGCCGCCGTGATCCTGCTCACCTCCATCGGTGAAGGTCTGCATCAGTTCATGCTGTCCGAATTCTCCCAGTTCGGCACCAACATCATCAGTGTCCAACCCGGCAAGACACAGACTCAAGGCGGCAACGTCGGCATCTTCGGCTCGTCAAGGCCGCTGACGCTTGAGGATGCCGATGCCTTGCGCCGTCTGCCCTACGTGGAGCATGTCATCCCCGGACTGGTGGGCAATGCTGAGG
>JARCRR010000174.1 GCA_029850565.1 Gallionella sp.
GGGCAACACAATCACGCGCAGATTGCCGCGTTGCCACACCTCACCCGCCAAGCCTGATGTGACACCAAAATAGGCTGCCGCCTGCGGCAACGCCCTACCTTCTGGCAACAGGCACGTCACAAACTGCGAGCCGTGTTCCCACTCACTGAGCAATGCACCCATCGCCTCGTTCTCATAGCCGAACAAAGACACACGTAACTCACCCGCCACGCGCGGGGATACACCCAATCGCACCCAATATCCCCTCTCCCCCTGGGAGAGGGCTGGGGTGAGGGAGTCTTCCTGCGCAATCTCCGCTTGAAAAACATCCCGCCGCACCAACAGGCCGCGCTCCAGCAACAGCCCCCCTGTCTTTTCGGTGAATCCGGGAAAGAAAAAATATTTATTCAGCGGCAAGGTCGGATGCGGCGAAGGCAGTTTGTGACAACCTTCCACCCATTCTTCGGCTGAGAGATATTCCAGATTGACCCAAACGGGCTTGTGTTCACGTGCCGCCATTGCTTCGATATAAGACTGCGGCAGCTTGCAAGCGAACGCCTCGATCACCAAGTCTGCGCATGCTTCCCTCTCCCACCGGGAGAGGGACTGCACCCGCAAGGGGTAGGCCGTGGTTGTATGGGGCAGAAGCCCCGACAACACACGCTCAGGGTGAGGGAACACTTGTTGTGTCCCACTTAATTCAGACTGAACCCACCACCTAACCTCCACCCCACGACAAGTCTGCACCTCCAAACCCACATCCAACTCGGGGCACAACTTGCCGAAACTGCGCAGATCATCCACCCACAGCCGCACTTGCAAACCCTGCTCGTTCGCCAACTGTCGCGCCAAGCGCCAGCACACGCCAATGTCGCCGTAGTTATCGACAACGGTGCAGAAAATGTCGCAGGAGCTTTCTGTATATCTTGGATCAACCATTGCCGACTGACTCACGCCGCCTGCTGTTCCAACACAAAGCTGCCCTGCCCGTTCTGCCCCAAGCGTGCGGCCAATACAGGCATCACTTCCTGCAAGGTGGCGTGTAGCGTCCACGGCGGGTTAATGACGAACATGCCACTGCCGTGCATGCCGAAGCCATCCGCAGAGGGTGTCTGTACGCTCAAGGCGACATGCAGCCAACTCTTCACGGGAAGCTGTTTTAGCTTTTCGGGCAACTCCTCGGATTCACTGCGTTGCAACTGCGGATACCACACAGCATAGATGCCGTTGGAAAAACGCTTCAGCCCTTCCTGCAATGCAGTGACCACGCGTTGGTAATCCTGCTTCTCTTCATACGGCGGGTCGATGAGGACGAGTCCTCTGCGCGGTGGCGGCGGCAACAAGGCTTTGAGTGCGCCGAAACCATCCGCCTTTTGCATGAGGACGTGTGTGCCGTGTTCGGCGAAGTTCTCTTCGAGGATGGCGTGGTCGGTGGGGTGCAATTCAAACAGCCGCATACGGTCTTGATCGCGCATTGCATGCAGGGTAACCAGTGGTGAACCGGGGTACAGTTTCAACACACCGTCCGGATTGAAGTGTTTGACCATGCGCACGTACTCGGCCAACGATTCTGGCAGGTCATCGGCATCCCACAGACGCGCGATGCCACTTTTGTACTCGGCGTTCTTCTCGGCGTACTCGCTATCCAATTCATAGCATCCTGCACCCGCGTGGGTGTCGATATACCAATACGGTTTGTCTTTCTGTGCGAGGTAACGCAGCAGTTCCAACTCGACGAAATGCTTCAACACATCGGCGTGATTGCCTGCGTGGAAGGCGTGGCGGTAACTCAGCATACAAACTCCATTACAAAAGATTTCTATTCAGCATGCAATGCCTCGACCGGGTCGAGGCGTGCCGCACGCATGGCGGGGGCGACGCCCGCCGCAAGGCCGATGGTGATCGCCGTCAACTCGGCAAGCACGGCGAATATCCACGGCGTATGCACCGGCAATCCCGGAAACAACAGATGCAACCCCTGCGCGATGCCGACACCCAGCAGCAGCCCCATCAATCCGCCCGCCGCCGAAAGCAGCATCGCCTCGCTCAAGAACAGGGTCAGGACTTGTTTCTCTCTGGCACCCAGCGCCCTCAATAGCCCGATCTCTGCGGTTCGTTCGGTGACGGCCATGGTCATGATGGTGAGGATGCCGACCGCGCCCACCAACAGCGAGATACCCCCCAATGCGCCGACGGCGAATGTGATGACGTTGAGTACCGAACCCAATACCTCCAGTGCCTGCTCTTGCGAGATGACGGTGAAATCTTCGCGTCCGTGGCGTTCGCTCATGCGCTCCTTGATGAGACGGATGATCGTGTTCACATCGACGTCCGCACGGTAACTGACGTTGACCTCCATCAGGCCGGGACGATTGAGCAGTTCCATCGCGCGTGCTGCCGGGATGAATACGGCATCGTCCATATCCATGCCCAGGATCTGCCCTTTGGATTCCATCACGCCGACCACGCGATAACGCTGACCGCCGACGCGCAGGTACTGGCCGAGCGGATTCATTCCTGGGAAAAGTTCCTGCTGGATCTTGGAACCGATGACCGCTAGCGCGCGGGCCTGTTCATTGTCTGCGTCCGTCCAGAAGCTGCCGCTCTGCACTTTCATGGTGAACGCCTTGCTGAAATCGCGCCCCTCGCCCAATACCATGGTGCGCCGCGTCCTGCCGTTGGCGCGCACCTCAGC
>JARCRR010000175.1 GCA_029850565.1 Gallionella sp.
ACTTCATGGTGTATTCATGGCCGGTCTTGCTGGCGGGATTGATCGGTGCAGTGGTCGCTTTCCGCAGTTGGGTCGCCACGGTGGACGGGCGTTACAAATGGGATCGCATCAAATTACATTTGCCGGTCGCCGGCGAGATCATCATGAAAGCCACACTGGCGCGCTTCGCCCGCAGCTTGGCCTTGTCGTTCAAGAGCGGCATCCCCATCGTGCAGGCGCTCAACACCGTGGGCATGGTGGTGGACAACGAATACATGCGCAGCAAGATCGAACAGATGCGCGACGGCGTGGAACGCGGCGAGAACATCCTGCGCACCGCCACCGCCACCGGCGTGTTCAGCCCCACCGTGCTACAGATGATCGCCGTGGGTGAAGAGACCGGCGACCTAGACGGCCTCATGTTCGAAGTGGCCGGCATGTACGAACGCGAAGTGGAATACGAGGTCAAGAACCTGAGCGCGAAGATCGAGCCCATCTTGATCGTCGGCCTCGGTATCCTCGTCCTCATCCTCGCGCTCGGCATCTTCCTGCCGATGTGGGACTTGGGCAAAGCGGCGCTGCACAAATGACGCATCCCGAAAATTCGTTGAGTCATGCGCACCCCGTAGGAGCCAATTTGCTGGCGCTAGGGCGGCTTCGCCCGCAAGCCTGTCCTGAGACAAGTCGAAGGGCTGGCTCCTACACATCGCCGTGTGCCTCCAAGGGGTTCACCCTCATCGAACTCATCATCGTCATCATCATCATCGTGGTGCTGGGAGGGGCGTTCCTGACGCGCATCCCGCTGTATCAGGAACGGGCGGAAAAAGCCGCCATGCAGCAGGTGGAAGGCGCATTGCAAAGCGCGCTGGTATTGCGTTACGGTGCGCTACAGACACGCGATGCGGCGACCGAAAAAGAATTGGGCATCCTTGCCACCGACAACCCCGTCACCTGGCTGCAAAAACCGCCGCGCAACTACATGGGCGAGTACTACAATCCTACTCCGCGCACCGTCGCTCCCGGCAACTGGATGTTCGATCTGCAATCACGCGAACTGATCTACGTGGTGGATAGGGGCGATTATTTCACGCCGGGCAAAGACGGCAAAAAGTGGATACGTTTTCGCGTTCATATAGGCTACGAACAGGCATTGGGCAAACCGGGGTCCGGCAAAGAGTTGGCCTCCACGCTGTTCGAGCCGACAGAGCCTTACCGCTGGGCGGATTGATGGGGCGCCTCACCACCAGCCTACAGCGGACTTTTGAGTTCGAGCGCAGAATACGGATACAACACTCACCAATGGAGCCACCAAAATGAACCCCTTATTCATCGCCTGGTTACAACAATCCGCCCTCATCTTTCTGCTCATCGGCAGCCTCGCCGGCGTTCTCGTCGGTGCCATGCTGGTGTTCAGCCCGCAGCGCTTTCATCGCCTCAGCGCACTGCTCAATCGCTGGGTCTCCACACGCAACTTCGATAAACCGCTGGAGCGCAGTTTTGCGCTCGATCCGTGGCTGTACCGTTACCGTAACATCACCGGCACCCTGATCCTGCTGGGTGCATTGTTCGTGCTGTATTACTTCACCGTGGTGATCGAGCGCGACCTCGCCATCGCCGGACTCGCCAAGCATTTTCACTATCCACCCTTGCTAGTCGCCGGACTGCTGGATGCGCTGGTGTTGAGTGCGTTGTTGGGTGCTTTCTGTGCCGTGCTCGTGGCCCTGTTCATGCTGTTCCGCCCCAGCTTGCTGCGCGATTTCGAAGGTGGAGCGAACCAATGGTTGTCCTTGCGCAAAGCCCTTAAACCGATGGAGATCCCGCGCGACGATGTGAACCTCTTCGTGCTGCGCTACACCCGCCAGGTCGGCATCTTCCTCATGCTGGGCGGGCTGTACACCTTGGTGCTGATGCTGTATTGGATGAGCCGCCACGGTTAATAAACCAGCACCGTCATACCGGCGCAGGCCGGTATCCAGCAATAATAAATACCGCGGAGCGGACAAAATGAGCCGCTGTCGGCGAGTTTCGAGGCACGGCCAAACCAAAGTATTTCTCCGCTGTCGTGGGAATCTTTAAGCATCTGGATACCGGCCTGCGCCGGTATGACAAAACCCATTACCGCTCATCCCCCGCCCCTGCCGCACAGCAATTTCCGCTTGCATTCCGTGGCTTATCGGCATAGATTGGAAGTCGCCCGTTGGGCGCAGTGCTGCGGCACCAAGCAAAACGGGTGGTTACAGAAGCAAAATCGGGGCTGCGGCTCTATAACTTTTAGGAGAGACTAAAATGAAACGACAACAAGGTTTTACCCTGATCGAACTGATCGTGGTGATTGTGATTCTGGGAATTTTGGCAGCGACTGCGATGCCAAAATTTATTGATATGAGTACGGATGCAAAAAAGGCGAAAGCGGATGGCGTGGCTGCTGCTGTGGCGTCTGGTGCGGCGATTCGATATGCCGGTTTTTTAGTTAACTCTTCTGTTACCCCTTCATATTCAAGCGCGACGGCATGTACTACCTCATATATTGACGGCGGTTATCCAGCTGGCTGTTCTGGAACAGGAGCTGGAACATGCTCCATAACTTGTGATGGGCAAGCCGCAACAAATACGGTTACGGTGCCCTAAAAAAGCTAAAAGGGGTCAGGTTCGAATTGTTTTTCTCTGACCTCGCGTAGCTGGCAGTAGATGAAGTTGGCAACACACAAGGGGGGCTTAGGCCTCCCTTGTTTTTTGTGCGTCGTTTGTGCTTTTTGCTACACTGCAATCCCGCTTTGTTTCGCGGTTTATGGGGTCACCGGACATGCGCCTAAGTGCTGAACACATTGCAACGACCAAGCAGAGGATGGAGTTTTTTTCCGAGGCTCGAGCTGGGTTGCGGTTGCTTGGTTCGCGCATGAAGCATCAGCGCGGCTTCACGCTGGTGGAACTGATCGTGACCATGGTCATCATCGGTATTCTGGCGGTGGCGGCGTTGCCGCGTTTCTTTGACAACGATGCGTTCCAGGCCAGAGGTGCGGCCGACCAAGTGAAGGCTGCTTTGCGCTACGGGCAGAAGGTCGCCATCGCGCAACATAAGCCCGTTTCAGTGATCCTCACCAATCTCACCTCTTCATCGGATTGTGGCGCGATGTTGGATGGTTCCGGGAATGTCGATTGCAAGATTTCCAATAAAGTGGCCCTCGCAGGTACTACAACGTTTTGGTTTAACGCTTTGGGACAACTTTCTGATTCGGCGGGCGTGGCGTTGACAAGCAACGGAACGATTTCGGTGGGTGCCTCACCCAACACCACGGCCATCACCATTGTGGCGGAAACGGGTTATGTATATGTACCTTGATCCCCAATCGGCTGTCAGCCGCTTCGCTTTCATTGAAGAGCATGCCGCCTCGATAAAACAGCGCGGCATCAGCCTGATCGAGTTGATCATCTTCATCGTCATCATCAGCGTGGCGCTGACGGGTATCTTGCTGGTGATGAATCAAACCACCGCGCACAGCGCCGATCCGATGATCCGCAAGCAGGCGTTGGCGATCGCCGAATCGATATTGGAAGAGGTGGAGTTGATGCCGTTCACGTATTGCGATCCGGATGATGCCAGTGCGGTGACGGCGACTTCGACTGCGGACTGCACCACTGTGGAAGTGATGGGAGTGGAGGATGATGTGTCGCGTTATGACGCGGCCTTGCCGTTCGACAATGTCAGCGATTACCACGGCTTCGGCATGGCCTCAGGTTTGATTATGGACATCACCAACTCGAACACGGGATTGACCGGTTACACACTTCAGAACATCACGGTTGCGCCGACCGATTTTGGCGGCATTACTGCCGGAAGCGGAGATGCTTTGCGCATCACCGTCACCGTCACCGACCCGACGGGAACCGATATCGTGCTGGACGGCATACGAACACGCTACTCGCCGAGGTCGGTGCCATGATGACCGCGCCCAAACACCCCCTCTCCCTAACCCTCTCCCGCAAACGGGAGAGGGAACTTGGCTTCACTCTTGTCGAGATGATCGTAGTGATCGTTATCACCGGCATCATCGGCAGCGTGGTGGCGGTCTTCATCAAAGCGCCGGTGCAAGGCTATGTGGATAGTGCGCGCCGCGCCGAGTTGACCGACATCGCCGACACCGCGTTTCGCCGTGTCGGGCGTGACTTGCGATTGGCGTTGCCGAACAGTGTGCGGGTGACAACGGGTACATGCCCCGGTGGATCCGGGTCATGCAGTTTCCTTGAATTTATCCCGACCAAAGGCGGCGGGCGGTATCGTGCCGGGCCGACGGGGAACGAGCTTGATTTCACGTCGACGACAGATAACAGCTTCGAGGTGTTGGGCACCAGTGTCAATGTCGCCAGCGGGGATTCGATCGTTATCTACAACTTGGGCATTGCGGGCGCCGATGCGTATGGCGGCAGTAGCCGACGTGCGGCCGCAGCACCGTTTGGTGCTGCATTGACCACGGTGACATTTGCAACCGGCGGCACCCAGTTTCCATTTGATTCGCCAGGGCATCGTTTCCATGTGGTTTCAACATCGGCCAGTTATGTCTGCGACACCACGGCAGGCACATTGACCCGTTACTCATATGCCATCCAGTCGGCACAACCTACTTCTACCCTGGCGGGTGGCAATCTGCTTGCCACTCATGTCGGGAGTGTGTGCGCCTTCACCTACGACCCCTTGGTGTCCGCACGCAACGGCTTGGTGACTATGCGTTTGAGTATCACCCAAGACAGTGAAACCGTCTCGCTCTACAGCGCGACGCATGTGAGTAACCAGCCATGAGATCAATGAATAAAATGCAACGGGGTTTCAGTATCGTTTCCGCCATCTTCCTGCTGGTGGTGCTGTCTTTTCTCGGCGTGGCGATGGTCACGTTCTCTACGTCGCAACATCAAAGTTCGGCGATGGACGTGATGGGTTCGCGCGCTTACCAAGCCGCACGGGCAGGGATCGAGTGGGGTGCGTATCAGGCGTTGCAAACCGTACCCTCGTGTGCGGCAACGACAACCTTGCCCGCGATGCCAGGAACCTTGAGCAGTTTCACCGTAATAGTCACCTGCACCGCGACGCCTTACACCGAAGCGGGTTCGTCGGTGAACATCTACCAGGTGACCTCCACCGCAACGCAAGGCACAGCGGGCACACAGGGCTACGTGGAGCGGCAGATGACGGTGACTATTGCGAAGTAAGAGTCCGACAGTACGGATGGCCGAGTGCGGTCAGGGCAGTTGAGTTGGCGACGAAGAAAGAAAAAATATGGATACGAAATGGCGTAACAGTATTGGTACGGATGGCGCGGATGAGCAGACCTGCGTGCCGGGACGAACCATGAGCAGGCTCGCCCAGGCGTTTGCGCTATTGCTATCGTTTGCGGGATTGGTGCTTGGGACGACGGACGCGAATGCGGTTGCTTGCGCTACCACTGGCGTAGCCCCTAACACTTGGAGCGCAGCAACAACCTGGGCTGCGCCCTGCAATAAGGCGGGCGGCCCAGTTTTAGGCGATACCGTGACTATTGGTGCGGCGCATACCGTCACCGTCACCGCTAACGCTGCAGCGACCAGCATTACCATCGCGGCTCCCTCCGTTGCGGCGCACGGCATCAACATCAATCCCGGCATCACTTTGACTGTGAGCGGTGCCATCACGATGGCGGCGCCTGCTGCCAACAACCGCATTTCAACTTTCGCAGTGGGGACGGGCACACTCAACGCCGGGAGCATTGCTATCAGCGGCGGCACGGGCGGCACCCGCATCTCACAGGTGACCGTGGGTGCCACCGGCATCGTCAACGTCACTGGCGCGGTCACCGCAGGCGGAACCGCAGCCCAGTCCCGGTTTATCGCCACTGGTGCCAGCACCATAACCATTGGCGGTAACTTCGGACCCGGCGCTTTCACGCCTGGCGCTAGTACGTTGACCGTCAGTGGCAACTTCACTCCCACTGCTATGGTGGCGAATACGGGCACGGTGATTTTCAGCGGCGGTGCGGCGCAAAGCATGAGGGCATTAACGACTTACAACAATGTCATTATCAACAAGACAACGGGGACGACAGCGACACTCGCTGGTAACTCCACTATCGGTGGGGCGCTGACGGTGACCTCCGGTACTATGGCTACCACGACTAGGACGTTGACCGTGACAGGAGCGACATCGGTTAGCGGAACGCTGAGTAGTACTACGGGGGCTAAAACATTTGTGGGAGCATTAACGATCAATCCAGGTGGAACTTGGACCAGTACGACCGGTGCGGTCACTTTGCGAGGCGGACTCACCCATAACGGCGCGACATTCACGGCAGGTACCAGTGTCTATACGTTCAACACGACTGCCGCTCAGTCCATCGCTTGCGCCACGACACTGGCGATCCCCAGACTCACTGTTACTGCTCCGACAGTGCTTACCAATACCTGTCCCAACCTGACTGTCGCCACGGCATTGGCCGGAACCGGCAGATTGATTAACAGCGCCACCGGGACGTTGAACATCGGTAACACTTCTTCAATCACGACTCTGACCAATCAAGGAACCGCTACGATCACTGGCGCGGGTGCAATTTCCACCGCGCTTGCTAATTTCACCAACACCGGAACACTTAACCTCAACGGCACAGGCACCATTGCTGGTATTACCAACAGCAACATAGTTAACCTCACCAGCTCGGGCACCATCACCGCGTTCAATAACGCTGCCGGAACGCTGAACATTAGTACTACGCCTACAGTTCCCACCATTACCACGCTGACTGCAACTGCAGCGGGCAACACGGTCAATTACACGGGTCTTGGAAATCAAACTGTAAAAGCCACGACCTATTCCAATCTTGGCCTCAGCGGCAGCGGCGCAAAAGCCATGGGTGCTACTACCATCAATGGGAATTTCACCATGTCCGGCACGGTGACTACCGCACCCACGGGGGCGCTTACGGTGGGTGGTAATTTCACAGTTGGAACTGGTACCACCTTCACCGCAGGCGCCTTCAATCACGCGGTTAGCGGTAATTTTGATGCGACTGGGACATTTACCAACACCGGGTCGACAGTGACGTTGAATGGCGCAGCAGCGCAAACAATCAGCGGTACCAATCCGGTCAGCTTCAACAACCTGACAATTACCAATGCAGCGAATCCCAACATCACGCTGGCGACCAATGTCACGGTGAACGGAACGTTGAGCGGCACAGTGAATTTGACCTCCACCTGT
Source organism: Gallionella sp. (assembly GCA_029850565.1). Classification (GTDB taxonomy): domain Bacteria; phylum Pseudomonadota; class Gammaproteobacteria; order Burkholderiales; family Gallionellaceae; genus Sideroxyarcus. Next base: position 7,199 of record JARCRR010000175.1, read on the forward strand.
CCGACCGATTACACGCTGACCGCAGGTGTGACGGTGCTGCATGGCTGTCCTCCGCCAGTCGTTAATTCGATCAACCGTGCCGACGCCAATCCGACCACTGCGGCAAGCGTTTCCTGGACAGTGACATTAAATCGGAGCGTTACTGGTGTTAGCAGCAGCAACTTTGCGCTCGTCAATTCCGGGCTGGGCGGTACGCTGACGATCACTGGCGTCACCGAGGCTAGCGGCACCGGCTCTAATACTGTGTGGACTGTCACCGCCACCACCGGTACGGGTACCGGTACGCTGGGATTGGATATGACTAATACGGCAGGAGTCACCCCGGCCGTGACGGGCCTGCCGGTCAGCGGGCAGATATATTCGGTAAGGCCGCCGGTTGTAACGTCGTACTACCACGACACGCCAGTGATCCCAGTGAATATCGGATTCGACGGAATGACGAATGTGACTCCGGGTGTCGACCAGGTCATCCCGCCAACCATCACGGCGACCCTGATTACCGCGAACACCTGTGCGAGCAATGCGAGGTCGAATAGTCACCCCGCAGGACTGTACACGCATTCAAGATGGTACCTCACCACTAACTACGCGGTTGCCACGAACATCGCTGCTAACCCCAGCGGCAGTGCGACTCTGCGTGGGGCTGGGGGTGCAATAACCGAGACTGTGCTTGTGAGCCTGTATGACTATGATCCGTTGACGGGAGCCAAGGTGTTGATCGGTTCCAGCGCCACCATCACGATAAGTGGAGCAACGACCCCATACCCTTATACGATCAGCAGTCCGCTCTACACCGTGCCGGCCGGTCACCGGCTGATGCTGGAATTTCAGTTCAATCAACCCGCAACGACAAACAGAGCTAGGGTTTATTGCCCCTCGTCTCTCACCGTGACGGAAAGCATCGCGCCGCCGCCGCACCACATTCAGATCAGCCACGACGGCGGTGCGCTGACTTGCACTCCGGATACCGTGACGATTACCGCTTGTGCCAACGCGCTTTGCACGGCGCCGCATTATTCCGGCATTGTGGGTGTCACGCTGACGCCCGGGGGGCAGGCCTTTACGATCGATGCGACCGGTGTCAACAGTGCGGCCACTGTGCAGCAGGCTAGCGCAGGTGCGGCCACGCTGGATGCGACTTCGACAGCATCCAATCCTGCGACCTGCTGGAACACGACTACCTCGACATGGGATTGCGCCATGGCGTTCAGCGACTCCGGCTTCGTCGTAACCGTGCCGAATCACACTTCATGCAATAACGCGACTGCCACTATCGAGGCAGTGCAGGCTGCGCCGGGCACGGGGCGTTGCGTTCCGGCCTATCAGAATGTGACGCGTGCGGTGAACTTGTATTCCAGTTATGCCAGCCCGGCTTCCGGCACGCAGACGATTACGGCTTCGACGGGAGCCGTCAGCACAAGCGCCCCGGGTACAGCGCATAGCCTTGCCTTTGATGCGACTGGCACGGCGACCATCACCTTGAGTTATCCCGATGCGGGACAACTTACGCTGACGGCCGGAGATACTGCGCCTACCGGCGCGAGCATGGCGGGCAACAGTACGTTTGTGGTGGCTCCCGCTTCTTTTGTGTTCAGCGCCATTCCCGCTGCACCGCTGACCGCCGGGCAGGCATTCAACGCAACCGTGACGGCGATGAATGGGTGCGCAACACCTGCGGTGACGGCCAATTTCAATGGCACGGTGACGCTCACTTCCAGCAATCCACAACCCAGCATCGGCAACGCTACTGCGATCAATGCTGACTTGAGTGGTTTCAGTAATGGCGTTGCCAGCGCTAATCTGACTTGGAATGAGGTCGGTACCATTGATTTGGACGCCAGTTTGAGTAGTTATTTTGGATGGACGCTACCCACGGCAGCGACTGGCACACAAACCGGGGTCGGGCGTTTCCAACCGGCCTATTTCGATACGGCAGTGACAGCAGGGTGCGCCACCTTTACCTACGCGGGTTCAACTGCACCAGCCAAAGCAGGGCAGCCGTTCACGGTAACCGCAACGGCCAAGGAGGCCGGTGGCGGTATCACCAAGAACTACGCCGGTGCTACCTACGCCTATGCCACGACCTTGTCGAATGCCGGTGTCACCACTGGGCTGGCAGGCAATAGCATTGCGGCGGCGAGTTTCGCCAATGGCGTGGGTAGCGCAAACGTCACCTATGAAGTCGCCATTCCGGAAACCGTACCGCTTACGCTTGCCATGCGCGCAACGGATGCCGATCCCATTACACCAGTCAGTTCATCTGGTCATACCGAGGGTGCGGCTGATATGCGCAGCGGGCGCGCCAAACTCGGCAATGCACATGGTTCGGAACTGCTCGGTCTGCCTATTCCTTTCCGCACCGAGTACTGGAGCAGCAACGGCTGGGTGATCAACAACGCAGACACTTGCTCCGGCGATGTGACGTTGGGGGCGGGAAACGCAGTGAGCGTGGCGCTCACGCCACCTGCTGGATGGGCGGCGGGTGTTGCATGCGTCCAAGACACAGGCAATCCGGGTCGCAGCGGTGCGGGCTGTACTGCTGCGGGTCCGGTTGGGCAGAGGTATAAAGAAGGTGCAACCCCCGGCATAGGATTTATAGGTGACTTCAACTTGTGGCTCAAGGCACCGGGGTCAGGCAATACCGGCGCCGTGACGGTAACCGGCAATGTACCTGCTTGGTTGCAGTATCCTTGGGGCGGCGGCGCGGCTATCGACCCGACCGCTCGTGCCACCTTCGGCGTGTACAAGGGCAACAACGAATTCATCTATTTGCGCGAAGCCTATTGATGGTTGTCCTGGTTTCGTCAGCCGGCCATTCATTGCGAATGGCCGGTTTACTTTGGGGGAACGAAAACGCTGACTGTGTTTCGTCACGAAGTGCCGGAAACACGGCGTATCGGAGGGAAAAATGTCCTTGACAGCAAAGGTTTAGTCAACTAAGTTCACGACAATTATGGGATTACCACAATTTTTTTCCATGTTCAACCGCGGCAACCGGGATTCCGGTTGGGTGGCGGTCGCTCTGAGCAGCAAGGGGGTATACCTTGCTGAAGCGAAGTATGTGGGCGTTCGACCGCAGGTGACGCGGTGTGCTTTTTATCCTGCCGAGGAAGTGACTTCTACTGTTCTGGAAAAGATCCGCAAGGAAGCACAGCTCGATGGCGGTCGCTACACTACGCTGCTGTCGGCCAATGAATACCAGTTGATGATGGTGGACGCGCCCAGCGTGCCTGTGGATGAATTGAAAACGGCCATACGCTGGAAAATCAAAGATGCGCTCAATTACCACATCGATGACGCGACGATCGATGTATTGCAGATCCCCGCAGGCAAGTACGGAAGCGAACGCCCGCAATCGCTCTATGCAGTGGCGGCATCGAACGAAACGATACGCAAACGTATCGCGCTGTTCGAGAAGGCGAAGTTCGATTTGCGGGTGATCGATATCGCAGAGATGGCGCAGCGTAACATTGCGGCCCTGTATGAGGCTGAAGGGCGCGGTCTGGGGTTGCTGGCCTTTGATGACGAAGGCGGGCTGTTGACTATCACTTACGAGGGCGAACTGTTCCTTGCGCGCCGCATCGAGATATCACTGGGGCAGTTGCAGGATGCGGACGAGGGGATGCGCCAGCAATATCGGGATCGGGTCGTATTGGAAGTGCAGCGCTCGATGGATTATTTCGATCGCCAGTTCCACCATATCTCGATCGAGCGCATGCTGGTCTCGGCTCCTGCCGATTTGGGAGTGGCACAGTTGCTGGCCGGTAATATGGGGCTGCCGGTCGAGGAGCTGGATCTGACCCAGGCGATGGATATCATCGGCGTTCCCGAGTTGGCCGATAGCGAATACGCCAGTTATGCCTTGCATGCATTGGGTGCGGCATTGCGACTGGAGAAGAAGGCGCTATGAGTCAGCAGATCAATCTGTTCAACCCGATCTTCCTCAAGCAGAAGAAGTATTTTTCTATACTGACCATGTTGCAGGCTTTGGGATTGATCGTGCTGGGGTCGATGTTGTTCTATGGTTATGCGGTGTATCAGGTCAAGCAACTTGCCAAGCAGACGGAAGAAATGACCAAACGCTATACCGCCGAGCAGTCGCGTCTGGTCAATTATGCCAATGAATTTTCTCCGCAACGATCCAGTCAATTGTTGAACGAAGAACTCGCGACCTTGGAAGCCAAAGTCGCTGCGCAAAATGAGATGTTGGATACTTTAAAGAGCGGCGTGATCGGTAACTCGGAGGGCTACTCTGAATATCTGCGCGCTTTCGCGCGTCAATCGCTAAGCGGCCTGTGGATCACCGGTTTTGATATCGCCGGTGACGGGGCGCAGATGAGCATCGCGGGTGCGGCACTCAATCCTCAGTTGGTGCCGACTTATATTCAGCGCTTGAGCAAAGAAAAAATCATGCAAGGAAAATCGTTTTCCACGTTGCAGATGAAACAACCTAAAGGCTTGGGCGACAAGCCTTCGACACACAGTTACGTCGAATTCAGTTTGCAGACGACTGAGGTGGAAGGGAAGGAAGCGCGATGAAAGAGCATCTGAAAAAATTCATCGCCAAAGTGGATGGCATGACGTTGCGCGAGCGTGCACTGATCTTTGCGGCTGCCGCTTTCCTGCTGGTGTCTCTGATTAATGCCTTGTTCCTCGATCCGCTGCTGGTCGAACAAAAACGACTGTCGACGCAAGTGGTTCAGCAACAGGAAAAGATGAAGGAGATCCAGGCGCAATTGAACGCCTTGCTTCAGGCCAAACAGGATGACAAGAACGCCCCGCAACGCGAACGTATCCGCAAATTGCGGGAGCAGATCGCACAAGGCGATGCTTATCTGAAAGGCAAGCGCGACAAGCTGGTACCGCCGGAAAAGATGGCGGATCTGTTGAGACAGGTTCTGGCTAGGAACGGTCAGTTGCAGGTGGTCGAACTACAGACGTTGCCGGTAACTTTGTTCATTGAATCTTCCGCGGACGATAAGACGGCGAAAGCGGCGACGCTGGAGAAGCAGATATTCAAGCATGGTGTGCAACTGACGGTGCGCGGGAGCTATGCGGATTTGACGCAATACCTAACCGCACTGGAAAAGCTGCCCGCCCGCATGTTTTGGGGAATGGCAAAGTTGAATGTGGTGAAGTATCCCAACGCCGAATTGACCTTGACGCTCTATACTCTCAGCATGGATAAGGTATGGCTACAGGTTTGAAAATGTCGTTACGCGTATGGGGTATGACGCTATTCTGCGTAGTGAGCATGGCTTCGTTTTCGGCGAGCGCAGACTTGTTGCCAGACCCAACGCGTCCGGCAGTCGATTTTTCTTCTGCGATGGAAGGCGGCACATCGGAAGCAAGACCTGCGGTTGGGACAGCACCGTCCCAAGGTTTGCAGTCGGTGATCATTTCGCCTTCGCGAGAAGCGGCCATCATCAATGGGACTGCAGTTGAACGCGGTGCGAAATACGGTGATGCCGTATTGACTGTGGTCAACGAGACTTGTGTGGTGTTGGTCGGGCCGCAGGGCCGCAAGGTGATGCAGATGTTTCCGACAGTGTTGCGAAATAATAATGAAATGGCTTGTGCCAAGCGTGATGGCATACAGTCGATGGATTCGGCAGTAACAGGTGTAGCTGCGAACAAGGTCGTCACAATGAAAAAGGCAAAGACGACCCATAAAAATAAGCGCGCTAAAGAACAACGCGGGAATGGGAGCGAAAAATGAAGTGGATAACCGGAATGATGTTGTTGCTTCTCGTGGGAGGCTGTGCAAGTTCTGGCCCGAAACAGGATGTCGCAAACAAGATCAACACAGAGTTGGATGCAGCCGTTAAAGAGAGTGCCGCCCCCAGCAAGCAGGAAGACGTCAACAAGGCCTTGCTTCCACCCCTATCGGCGCCCATGCCGCAAGCCGACAATGCATCGACCGAGGCCAAATTCGACTTGGTCGTGAACAATACACCGGCGCAACAAGTGTTCATGGCCATCGTCTCCGGCACGCGTTACAGCATGTTGTTGCATCCCGATATTGGCGGCAACATCTCGCTCAATCTTAAAGACGTCACTGTGTTCGATGCGCTGGAAGCCATCCGCGAGATGTACGGTTATGAATACAAGATAGATGGGGCACGCATCTACATCCAGCCGATCGGCTTGCAGACCCGTATCTTTCAAGTGAATTATCTCACCGGTCAGCGTGAGGGCAAGTCCAATTTGCGCGTGTCCTCCGGGTCTGTGTCTGACAGTCCCAGCGGTGGAATGCCCGGGACAACGACAGTGCCCACGACGACAAGCACCGCTACTCGCAGTGTGGATAGCAGCAAGGTGACCATGACCTCCAAGGCAGATTTCTGGGAGGAGTTGAGCAGTTCGTTAATTGCTATCGTGGGTACTGAAAAAGGGCGCAGTGTGGTCATCAGCCCGATGTCGGGCGTGATCGTGGTGCGTGCCATGCCGGATGAGTTGAAGAACGTTGCGGCGTACCTGAAGGCCTCGCAGATATCCATCGAGCGGCAGGTGATCCTGGAGGCCAAGATTGTCGAGGTGCAGTTGAACGAATCATTCCAGTCCGGTGTGAACTGGGCGGTGTTTCAGAACAAGGGCAGCATGTTGTCGATGGGGCAGGCGAGCCCTGGCAGTACACTGGCATCTGCCACCAGTGCCGGAGCAGCGGTATCGCTGTCCAACGCTGCTTTGACTGCTTTGCCGGGATCCAATTTGATGCCGAGCGCGACGGGTGCCGCCGGTTCCCTGTTTGGTCTCGCGTTTCAGACCAGCAACTTTGCGGCGTTGTTGAATTTCCTTGAAACGCAGGGGGATGTGCATGTGTTGTCCAGCCCGCGCATCGCGACCTTGAATAATCAAAAGGCAGTGCTGAAAGTGGGTACGGACGAGTTCTTTGTGACTAATGTTTCCACTACGACCACGACCGGCACGGCAACGACCAGTACGCCCAGTGTCACTTTGCAACCGTTCTTCTCCGGCATTGCGCTGGATGTGACGCCGCGCATCGATGAGAACGATGAGATCATTTTGCATGTGCATCCTTCGGTGAGTCTGGTGAGTACCGTCAATAAAACCGTAAATGTAGGCGGAGTGGGTGGTATGCTGAATCTGCCCCTGGCATCCAGTTCAGTGTCGGAAACAGACAGTATCGTGCGTGCCAGAGGCGGTCAGATCGTGGCGATTGGCGGCCTGATGCGCCAAGCGACTTTTGACGACCAGTCCGGCCTGCCGAGCCTGCCGAAGTCCGTGTTCGGACAAACCAGCAAGCGCACCGAAAAACGCGAGTTGGTCATCTTGATCAAACCGACGGTGGTGAACAGCGACAAGGACTGGTCGGACGATATCGCGCGCAGTCGTGATCGTATCAAAGACATGTCTCGTTAAAGTATGTACCTGCAGCACTTTGGACTTCGCGAATTTCCTTTCTCGCTGACACCGGATACCAGCTTCTTTTTCGCTTGCTCGAATTATCAGGAAGGGCTGAATACGTTGCTGATCGCAGCTCGTAACGGCGAGGGATTCATCAAGATCACCGGCGAGGTGGGGAACGGCAAGACGATGCTGTGCCGCAAGTTTCTCGCCACGCTGAATCAGGGGCATCAGGCCACCACGCCGATCGGTACGCAGGATGCATCGACGGTGGTTAAAACTCCGGCGCGATTTGTAACTGCTTATCTTCCTAATCCCTATTTGGAGCCCCGCAGCTTATTGCTGGCATTGGCGGGCGAATTCCGCATCGAAGTTGATGAAACGATAGACCAACATTATTTGTTGAAAGCATTGACGAAGACATTGCTCGATTTTGCACGCGAAGGGAAGCGCGTACTGGTTTGTCTTGACGAGGCTCAGGCGATGCCGCTGGAGAGTCTTGAGGTGTTGCGGCTGTTGACCAATCTGGAGACGGAAAAGCGCAAGCTGTTGCAGGTGGTGTTGTTCGGGCAGCCGGAACTGAACGAACAGTTGAGTCATAACTCGGTGCGCCAGCTGCGCCAACGCATCAGCTTTCAATATGAGTTGAAAGGCTTGCGCCATGATGAAGTGGAGCGTTATCTGCGTCATCGTTTGGCGGTTGCCGGCTATTCCGGAGATACTTTGTTCAGCAAGTCTGCGACAGGCAAGTTGCATCGCATCACGGGAGGTACCCCGCGACTGGTCAACATCGTTGCTCACAAGGCGCTGATGCTGGCCTTTGCCGAAGGACGTCAGCAAGTTACCGGCAAGCACATTGCCTTGGCCGCAACCGACACGCCCGAAGTGCGCCGCGATTGGTTGCCCTGGGCGATGACCGGTGTGGTGGCGGCGGTGTCTATCCTTGCTGTTCTGTGGATGATCTGGCAATGAGCCTGATCAATCAAGTGCTGAATCGGTTGGAACAGCGCGGTGTGCACACCGCGCTCGACCGGACATTGATACGTGCAGTCCCGATGCAGACTGAAAGGTCCTGGATCAAGCCTATGCTGGGGATCGCGGCAGTATCGGTTATCTTGGCTGTGGTGTGGCTGTGGCCGAGGACAGAGCAACCGATGGTCGAGGAGTTGCATGTGGCTGGCGAAGTTGTGGCAGTGCCGGTTTCTGCGGTGGCCATTGCCCAGCCGGAAGAGTCCGGATCGCCCGCTTCAAAGTTAAGCTTGGAACTCAGCATGGTGCCGTTGCCCGAGTCGCTGCGCGCGCGAGAAGATACGAAGCCCGCCACGCCGGTCACAGTACGTCCAGTCATCGCAGGTTTGTCGTCGAAATCCGAGCCGGCTGAAAACAAACTTGCGGAAATAAAAACAGCTCAGAGTGTGCATGCAGAGAACAAGCCGTCGGAAGTGAATGCGGCACCTGCGGTAGCTTCGCCTCTCAAACAGGTCAGCCGTACTCAGCAAGCCGATGCCGAATACCGCAAAGCCATGGTACTGCAGCGTCAGCGTCATGACATCGAGGCGTTGGCCGGTTATGAAGCAGCGCTGAAATTAAACGAACAACATGCGGTGGCACGGTTGGCGCTCGCCGCGATGCTGATGGAAAGCAGGCGCAGTGCAGATGCAGAACGCACACTGCAAGAGGGATTGCGGCTGCAGCCATCGCACAACGGATTCAGCATGGCTTTGGCTCGAGTACAAGTCGAGCGCGGCAAGATCGATCAGGCGCTGGAGACGTTACAACAGAATTTGGCGCAGGCCGAGGACAAGGCTGACTACCAGGCTTTTTACGCAGCTTTGTTGCAGCGTCAGGGGCGGCATAAAGAAGCGGTGAGCCACTATCAGATCGCGGTACGGTTAACGCCGAACAGCGGAATTTGGCTGATGGGCTATGGCATCTCGTTGCAGGAAGTGCAGCGTATCGAAGATGCAAGAAGCGCCTAC
>JARCRR010000176.1 GCA_029850565.1 Gallionella sp.
CCATCAATCCGGTGCGTACCGGTTATTCCGCCATCGCCGATGAATGGGTGCCTATCCGTCCGGGTACCGACGGGGCGTTGTTCCTTGCCATCATTCACGAGATCATCAAACTGGGGTTGTACGACCGCGAGTTTCTGGTGCGCTATACCAACTCCGGGCAATTGGTGAATCTGGACGGTGAGCATGACGAGTTCGGCATGTTCGTGCGCACCGAGGTGCCGGAAGAAGAGGGCTGTTACGACCCGCAGAACAAACTATGGTGGGATCGCAATACCAACAAGCCGGTCATCACCCATACCGAAGGCGCCGATCCCTTTCTGCGCGGCGAATTCAAATTGCAGGATGGCACGCCGGTCAAGCCCGCGTTCCAGTTGTTGCAGGACCGTGTGGCGGAATACACGCCGGAGTGGGCCGAGGGTGTCACCGGCATCTCTGCCGATACTATCCGCCGTTTGGCACACGAGATGGGCATCACCGCGCGTGACCAGAAGATCGAGCTGCCGATCGCGTGGACCGATAGCTGGGGCAAGGAGCACGACACGGTCGTGGGCAATCCGGTCGCCTTCCACGCCATGCGCGGACTGGCAGCACATTCCAACGGTTTTCACACCATCCGTGCGCTGTCCATCTTGATGACGCTACTGGGCACCATCGACCGTCCCGGCGGTTTCCGCCACAAGACGCCGTTCCCGCGACCCATCCCCCCTTGCGCACGTACGCCGAACGATCCGCGCGCGGTACAACCGAACACGCCGCTGGATGGTATGCCGCTGGGCTGGCCGTCCGATCCGGACGATTTGTTCGTGAACGCGGATGGCAGTCCGGTTCGTCTGGACAAGGGCTTCTCGTGGGAGTATCCGCTGTCGGCGCACGGCCTGATGCACAACGTCATCACCAATGCCTGGCGCGGTGACCCTTACAAGATCGACACATTGTTGCTGTTCATGGCCAACATGGCGTGGAACTCCTCCATGAATACCTCGGAAGTGCGCAAGATGCTCACCGACAAGGAAGAGAATGGCGAATACAAAATCCCGTTCATCGTGGTGTGCGACGCCTTTCATTCGGAGACTACCGCTTTTGCCGATCTGGTTTTGCCTGACACCACTTATCTGGAACGTTACGACGTGATGTCCATGCTCGATCGTCCGATCTCGGAGTTCGACGGGCCGGTGGATTCGGTGCGCATCCCCGTGATGCCACCGACGGGTGAATGCAAACCGTTCCAGGAAGTGTTGATCGAACTCGGTACACGCTTGAAGTTACCAGTCTTCGTCACCAAGGAAGGTGAACGCAAGTATCGCGATTATCCCGATTTCATCGTCAATTGGGAGACTGCACCGGGTTCCGGTATCGGCTTCCTTTCCGGTTGGCGCGGCAAGGGCGGTGAGAAGAGCATGAAGGGCGAGCCGAACCCGAACCAGTGGGAGATGTATGCCAAGAACAATTGTGTGCATCACGAGGTGTTGCCTCGCTCTTACCAGTTCATGCGCAATTGGAACAAGGGTTACCTCGAGTGGTCGCAGCGCAACGGTATCACGCGTTATTCCGAACCCATCCTGATTCACCTGTATTCCGAGGTGTTGCAGAAGTTCCGCCTGGCCGCGCAGGGCAAGAGCATCACGCGCCAGCCGCCGAAGCATCTCGCCAAACGGGTCGAGACCTATTTCGATCCACTGCCGTTCTACTACGAACCCCTGGAGACGCAGGCCAGCGACAAGCGTAAATATCCGCTTTCGGCAGTGACGCAACGCCCGATGGCGATGTATCACTCGTGGGATTCGCAGAATGCCTGGCTGCGCCAGATCCACGCACACAATTACCTTTATGTGAATGCGCTGACCGCGAAGAATGCCGGCATCGCCGATGGCGATTGGATATGGTGCGAATCGCAATGGGGCAAGGTACGCTGCATGGCGCGTTACAGCGAGTCGGTGGAGCCGGGTACGGTGTGGACGTGGAACGCGATCGGCAAAGCAGCGGGTGCGTGGAACCTGACACCGCAGGCGAACGAATCGCAGAAGGGCTTCTTGCTCAATCACGTCATCTCGGAAGAGCTGCCGCCGCAACCCGATGGCCAGCGTTATTCCAACTCCGATCCGATCACCGGACAGGCGGCTTGGTACGACGTGCGCGTGCGCATCTATAAAGCGGAAGAGGGCGAACCCGAACAGACATCGCCGCAATTCGAACCCATGAAAAAATATCCCGGCATGAAAGATGCACCGAACTGGCTGGCCTATTTTGGCGGCAAGAAGAAAGGCGGTGCGCAATGACCCAACTCGCGCTCGTGATCGATTTAAATGTGTGCGTCGGTTGCCATGCTTGCGTGACCAGTTGCAAGGAATGGAACACCTCCGGTTCGGCAGGCCCTTTGTGCGACGAACGCCCCTACGGTGAAAATCCGACGGGTACGTTCTTCAATCGCGTGCAGACCTATGAGATAGGCACTTTCCCGCATAGCGAGACCTTGCATTTCCCCAAATCCTGCTTGCATTGCGAGGATCCTCCTTGTGTGCCGGTGTGCCCGACCGGTGCATCGTACAAGCGCAAGGAAGACGGTATCGTGCTGGTGGACTACGACAAGTGCATCGGCTGCAAGTATTGTTCCTGGGCCTGTCCGTATGGCGCGCGCGAGTTCGACGAGAAACAGAAGGTGATGAAGAAATGCACGCTGTGTGTGGATCGCATCTATGACGAATCGATGTCGGAAGCCGACCGCAAGCCTTCTTGCGTAAAAGCCTGTCCGACCAGTGCGCGCTTGTTCGGCGACATCCACGATCCGGAATCAGAAGTATCGCAGGCGATACGCGAGGACGGCGGTTATGCGCTGATGCCGGAGTGGGGAACACATCCCGCCAACCATTATCTGCCGCGGCGCAAGACCAAGCTCAAGATCCACGAGGATGAATTGGAACGCGCGGATAATCCGCTCAAACTCGAGCAACCGCTGCCGAAGCCGGATAAAGATCAGTCGACGATGGATGATGTGTCGGCGTGGTAATTCGAACTAATCGCGAACTATTATGAAACCTGCCTTTTCAGTTATCTTTTTGACCACCCTCATCGGCGCAGCACAAGGCCTGTTCCTGGCTTTGTTCACCCACCAGTTATACGCCTTGTTCGGTCTGCTGCCGATGCAGTCCGATGCGTTCTATGGTTACGGCAGTGCGCTGGCTTTGCTGTTGTTGTGCGGCGGATTGTTCGCTTCGTTCTTCCACTTGGGGCGGCCTGAGCGTGCGTGGCGTTCAGCGGCGATGTGGCGCACATCCTGGTTGTCACGCGAGGTCATCGCGTTACCCGCCTTCATGGGGGTCGTATTCCTGTTCGGTGTAGTACATCTGGCCGGGTATCGGCCCGAGGTGGTGACGCTGCCGAGCGGTCTGCTCATCGATCTGTCCATCGTACTCGGCGGGGTGGGTACGCTGTTGGCTTTCACACTGTTTGTTTGCACCGCGATGATCTATGCCTGCCTGCGCTTCCTGCGCGAGTGGCATTCGCCGCTGACGGTCATCAACTACATCCTGATGGGAGGTTCTTCGGGATTCATCCTGGCCTCGTTCTATGCTTCTTACGCGGCGCCCGATCAAGCGGATTTCTTTGCCGGATGGGCGATCATCATCACCTTGCTGGCGTTTGCCGGACGTTGGGCAGCATTGGTGCGCAACGCGCGTCTGAAGCCAAAATCGACGATACAGACGGCGATCGGGGTGAAGCATCCGCATATCGTGCAGCGCTCGATGGGTTCTATGGGAGGCTCGTTCAATACACGCGAGTTCTTCCACGGCAAGGATGCTGTGTTCATTCGCATGATCAAGCCGACCTTCTTGTTATTGGCTTTTGTCGCCCCCCTTGCTTTGTTGGCGTTCGGTTTGTTCACCCCTGCCTTGCTGGGCGTTGCGTTTATACTGCAATACATGGGGTTGTTGGCTGAGCGTTGGTTCTTCTTTGCCCAGGCTAATCACCCGCAGAATCTCTACTACCAGACCATAGGATAACGGTGCATTTTCGATGGTGAAGCATTCGCGTAAATATTGGCTTTACCACTTGCTGCCGTTCATGCAGTGGTGGCACATGGTGGACCGCTCTACCACTCGCGCCGATCTGATCGCAGGGTTTACCGGTGCCTTGATCGTCCTGCCGCAAGGGGTGGCGTTTGCCACCATCGCCGGAATGCCACCGGAATACGGCCTATATGCGGCCATGTTGCCGGCAATCATCGCCGCGTTGTTCGGGTCGAGTTGGCACTTGGTTTCCGGTCCGACCACGGCCATCTCCATTGCGGTGTTCGCCGCGATCAGTCCGTTCGCCGATCCCGGTTCGCCGGAGTTCATTCGCATGGTGCTGACGCTCACCTTTCTGACCGGCTTGTTCCAGTTGATCTTGGGGTTGGCACGCATGGGGGTGCTGGTCAACTTCATTTCGCATACCGTGGTCATCGGTTTTACAGCGGGGGCCGCTTTGCTTATCGCGGCCAGTCAAATAAAGAACTTTTTTGGTATTGCGATTGCGCGCGGTGCGCCGTTTCACGTGGTCGTCGAGCAGACGATTGCTCAGTTCGGCAACATCAACCTGTATGTCACTTTCGTCGGGGCGATCACTTTGGCAGCGGGGATGTTGGCCAAACGCTTCATGCCGAAGATGCCATATATGATCGTGGCTATGGTGGCGGGTAGCATCGTGGCTTACCTGATCAATTTGGAGGTGGGGGCAGACACCACAATGATCAAGACGGTAGGCGCTTTGACGGCGCAACTGCCACCGTTCCTGATACCAGACTTTTCTTACGTCACGATTCATAAAGTATTGTTCCCTGCTTTGGTGGTCACTATGCTGGCATTGACTGAAGCTGTGTCCATCTCGCGTTCTATCGCAGTGAAATCCGAGCAGCGTATCGACGGCAATCAAGAGTTCATCGGGCAGGGTTTGTCCAACTTGGTCGGTAGTTTCTTCTCCAGTTATGCTTCCTGTGGTTCGTTCAACCGCAGCGGTGTGAATTACGCATCGGGTGCACAGACACCTATGGCGACTGTGTATGCGTCAGTATTTCTAGTGCTCGTATTGTTGCTGGTCGCGCCATTGGCTTCCTATCTGCCGACAGCGGCGATGGCGGGTATCCTGTTCCTCGTGGCATGGGGATTGATCGATTTTCACCATATCTTTGCCATCATCCGTACCAGCCGTGCGGAGACAGTCACGCTATTCGTCACATTGATAGGCACCTTGGTCGATCTGGAAAAAGGGATATTCTTTGGCATCTTGCTCTCGCTGGCGCTCTATTTGTATCGGGTTTCGCGCCCGTCTATAGAGCCGTCTGTCCCGGCCAAGGAGGCGGGGGCTTACCACTTCATTGACGCGCACGGACATCCGGAATGCCCCCAGATCCGTATCGTGCGTATCAATGGCTCAATCTTTTTCGGCGCGGTTGATTTCGTGCGCAGTGGTTTATTGCAGATCGATGAGAACAACCCGCGTCAAAAGACCGTGATGATTCTTGCCTCAGGTATCAACTTCGTCGATGTGGCAGGCGCGGAGATGCTGGAGCAGGAGGCGCGTCGACGGCGCAAATTGGGTGGAGGCCTTTATTTCTACCGCTGCAAGGAATCCATCTACAAGTTCTTGCGCAAGGCCGACAAATTGGACGATATTGGCGCCGGCGGTTTCTTTCCGACGATGTCGAATTGGATCAAACCGGTCTACTCGACCTTGGATTCGGAGATATGCCGTACTTGTAAGGTGCGTATCTTTTCAGAGTGTCACGGGAAACTTCCAAATGGTGACCCGAGGTCGGAATGAGTCACCGTTTAAAACGATTCCTCCCATTTCTTTCTTGGTGGCCTTTGCAAGGGCTGGCGGTCAGGGCTGATCTGATTGCCGGTATCACCGTCGCCCTGGTGCTCATCCCACAATCGATGGCCTATGCCCAACTTGCCGGCCTGCCAGCCTACTACGGACTTTATGCCGCGTTCTTGCCGGGCATCATAGCGGCGATGTGGGGTTCTTCGGCGCAACTCGCTACAGGCCCCGTCGCGGTAGCTTCACTATTGACCGCTTCGGCATTGGCGCCGCTCGCAGCGACCGGTTCCGAGCAATTTATCGCACTGGCTATCCTGCTGGCGTTGATGGTGGGGGTGATCCAACTTGTTTTAGGTGCATTCAAGTTGGGTGTGGTGGTGAATTTCCTGTCGCATCCAGTCATCGTCGGTTTCACCAACGCGGCTGCCATCATCATCGGACTGTCCCAGCTTAATAAATTATTCGGTGTCTCAATGGGACGCAGCGAGCATTTCATCAATGACGTGTGGGGTGTGTTGCAACAGATCGGTGAGACACACCTGCCCACCTTGATGATGGGCGTGTCTGCTTTCGCCATCATGTGGGGTTTGAAGAAATATGCGCCTAAACTTCCCGGTGTATTGATCGCGGTAGTCATTACGACCCTGATCAGTTTCTCCATCGGCTTTGAGCACAACGGCAAAGCCAAGGTCGACGAGATCGTCGATGTCGAGGTGAGGAACCTTGCCAACGATCTGTCGCGATCCGAGATCAAGATCGCCGAATTGAACGGTATCCTGAGTACCAAAGGGGCAGAACTCAAACAGATGAAGGAGAAACATGAGGGTAGTGGTCAGCACAACGCTGCACTCAATTATGAGATCGAACTGATCCGGCTGGAACTTAAGAATCTGGAAAGCGAGAACCGCAGGGCTGCCCGTGCGTTGCGTAAATTCATCTTCGAGCAGACTCCATCCACAGTGACACAGCCCGCAAAGCTGTATCTGACCGGGCAATTGCCACAGGGGGAGCAGTCTGACGGTTACCGTTGGCGCATCAAGAAAGTGAACCAAGGCGAGTTGAAGCTGGTCGGTGGCGGTGAAGTGGTGGGGAGTATTCCCGCAGGCTTGCCCAGTATCGAGATGCCCAAGATGAGTTGGGATATGGTGATGGCATTGTTCTCTGGTGCGCTGGTGATCGCGCTGGTGGGATTCATGGAGGCGATCTCCATCGCCAAGGCGATGGCAGCAAAGACCAAGCAACGCATCAATCCCAATCAAGAGTTACTTGGGCAAGGCTTTGCCAACGTCGTCGGCAGCTTCAGTCAGGCTTTCCCGGTCAGCGGCTCATTCTCACGCTCCGCCGTCAATCTGAATGCCAATGCTCAGACCGGTTTATCCAACGTGTTCGCCGGCTTGGTCGTGCTGGTCGCCTTGTTGTTTCTCACCCCCTTGCTTTATCACCTGCCGCAAGCGGTGTTGGCTGCGGTGATTATGATGGCGGTGGTCGGCTTGATCAATTTCAAGGCCATCGGCCACGCCTGGCATACGCATAAGCATGATGGCATCGCCTCGGTCGTGACGTTCATCGCGACGCTGGCTTTTGCGCCGCATCTGGATAATGGCATCATGGTGGGAGCGGGTCTGGCCATCATCCTGTATCTGTATCGCACCATGACACCGCGAGTGGCCATTCTGGGACGTCATCCTGATGGCACGCTGCGTGACGTCAAAGTCCACAATCTGCCGGTCAGCGAGAACATCATTGCATTGCGCTACGACGGCTCTCTCTACTTCGCCAACGTGCCTTATTTCGAAGATGCCGTCTTGGAAGCGGTGGCGAACAATCCGCGCGCCAAGCATCTGTTGATCGTGTCGGACGGCATAAATCAACTGGATGCCTCAGGTGACGAGGTGATCCATCATGTCGTGGAGAGGTTGCGCTCCAACGGCATCCGAGTGACGTTCAGCGGACTGAAGAAGCAGGTGTTGGATGTGATGCGTCAGTCCGGTTTGCTGGATTACATCGGTCAAGATAATATTTTCTCCGACGAAGAGAGAGCGCTGGAAGCCATCTATGTCGAAGTGCTGGAAATTCGTCCTGATGCAAAGCGCCGTTTGCTGAAGCCTCGCATCGGAAACGACGACGGTATCAAGACTTGGCTGTAGTTTGTGACAATTGCTGCACTTCTGCGGATAATTGGATTTAGTGTGGTCGATGCTGGTCGTTGATTATCGGGTGGCTCCGATTGGAATGTAAGCGTTTGCTGATAAATAACACCAATGAGTCACACGGCTTACCCGTCGTGGCTATGGACGCGAATGTGATGCACGTTCTTAATACCGTGCCCGCAAGTGTTTCTTGATTCGGCAAGATATTCATGTGGCAACTTATTAACCAGTACGGAGAAGAAAGATGAATTTCGATAAAGAGTTTGACGCAAGTGGACTGAACTGCCCGCTACCGATCATCAAGACAAAGAAATCGCTGGTAGACATGGAGTCTGGCCAAGTACTCAGAGTGATCGCTACTGACTGCGGTGCCGTGAAGGATATGCAGGCGTTCGCCGATCAGACGGGCAACACCTTGCTGTCTTCGACAGAAGAAGGCGGCAAGTACATTTTCTTCATGCAGAAGAAATAAATTATCAGCACCTAATCCGGAAGGGAAAAACATGGCTACTAAAAAAATGGCGATCATCGCTACCAAAGGCACGCTCGATATGGCTTATCCGCCATTCATCTTGGCTTCCACCGCCGCCGCATTGGGCTACGAAGTGCAGGTGTTTTTTACCTTCTACGGTTTGCAGTTACTGCGCAAAGACCTGTCCGACGTGAAGATCAGCCCGCTCGCCAACCCCGCAATGCCGATGCCGGTGCCGATGCCGGTGATGGTGCAGATGTTGCCCGGCATGGAGTCCATGGCAACCATGATGATGAAGCAGAAGCTGACAAAACATGGCGTAGCATCTCTGGAAGAGTTGCGCGACCTGTGCCTGGAAGCCGATGTGAAATTCATCGCCTGTCAGATGACGGTCGACTTGTTTGAATTCGACAAGAGCGAATTCATCGAGCAGTGCGAATACGGCGGCGCAACCACGTTCTTGGGCTTCGCTGGCGATACCGATATCTGTTTGTTTGTATAACATAAGCTGTAGCAACACCGCGTACTCGTAGCACTTGTGTCCACACAATTCAGGGAGAGAACAATGAAATTCAGCAAATCAGCAATTACTTTACTCGTACTTGGCGCAATGGCTGCACAACAGGCACACGCAACCAATGGTATGAACCTGTCCGGTTATGGTCCGGAGGCTGCTGCGATGGGCGGTGCATCGATGGCCTACGACAACGGCACCGCCGCCACCATGAACAACCCTGCCACCTTGGCGCTGATGCCGGAAGGCCATCGTTTCGATGCGGCGCTGGGCGGATTGTTTCCCAGCATCAAGGCAAGCGCAGGCAGCTTTTCCGCCGATTCTTCTGCCACAGCTTTTTTCATGCCGGCAATGGGGTGGGTGAACAAGTCCGGCCAACTAGTCTATGGCGCCGGGGTTTTCTCGCAAGGTGGCATGGGTACAGAGTATGGTGCCAACACTTTCATGGCGGCAGGTTCCGGTGAAAAGGTGCGCTCGGAAGTGGGCGTGGGGCGTTTCATCATTCCTGTGGCCTATCAAGTGAACGATGCGATCACAGTGGGTGGTAGTGTAGATTACGTGTGGGCAGGCATGGACTTGAAGATGGCGCTGACGGGTTCTCAGTTTGGCGACATGATTTCGGCGATGGGCGGCTCGCAGACTTACGGTTCCGCCAGCGGCTCAATGGTAAACGCATTCGGTGCAGCGATGGGGCCGGGTGCGGGGCAGGTGACACCGCCCACTGCACCGCCGGGACCGTTGAATTGGGCTCGGATTGATTTTTCCAACTCCAGTGCATTCTCCGGACAAGCACAGGGCTCGGGTATGGCGGGTAAGCTGGGGATGACTTTCCGCCTCTCGCCTACGCTCACGTTGGGAGCCGCTTTTCACAGCAAGACCTCGCTCAAAGACCTGACCACGAGCGGGGCAAAAATGACCATGAATGTGAATGTCAATGGTGCGCCTGGCCCAGTGACCGTACCCATTACCGGCAGTGTGGCGGTACACAACTTCCAATGGCCGCAAACCTTCGGCTTTGGTGCAGCGTTCCAGGCCAGTGAGCAGTTGCTGGTCGTGGCCGATTACAAGCGTATCGGCTGGAAAGATGTGATGAAGGATTTCAAAGTGAGTTTCACGGCTGATGCGACCCAAGCTGACCCAGGGGCTGCAGCCTTTGGCATGGGCGGCAAGGTAGTGGACATGGCTATGATACAGAACTGGGATGACCAGAACGTGATCGAACTGGGTGCGGCGTTCAAGGTGAATTCGGCACTGACTGTGCGCGGAGGCCTGAATCTGGCCAACAACCCGGTGCCGGACAAGTTCATGAACCCGCTGTTCCCCGCAGTGGCCAAGACCAACGTTTCGGGCGGTATCGGCTATGTATTCAGCAAGCAATCCAGCGTGGATGCTTCCTTCGCTTACGTGCCGACCAACACGGTGACGGCAGGCAACGGGGTGAAGGTGGACTTCGGCGGAACCAGTGCGCAGTTCCTGTATTCGCACCGCTACTAAGTGTTAGTAAACTAAAAAGCCCGCAGCGATGCGGGCTTTTTTTTTGGTGATGTCGCAGTTGATATGCGACAAAGCAGGTCAGATGCGGCTTACTCTGTCCAGATAACGCGCACGATAAAGCAAACGGGGCTTATCTGAATCGTCGGTGAAGGCAGAGCGGTCATGCAGGACATTGTTGCACAACAAGCCCATGCCGTTCTCCATGTGCAATCGATGGATATGTGGAGAGTCCGCGTCTAGTATCTTTTCCAGTTGTGCGACGGCAGCGAGAGTGAGTGCATCTTGTTTCCATTCTATGCTGCGCGTGCGGGCGGTGTAGCGCATATGCAGATTTCCGTGATCGTCTTGTGAAAAGACCGGGCCGGTCTGGGCTTCGCGCACACCGTCGAACTCGTCCTCGCGTGCGGGGATAGTCATCGCTGCGGGAGCGGAGAGGGCGCGGATGAAATCCGAGTTCGCATCGCGCAACATGATGTAGGCGATCTCGTGATCCATCAGGCGATTATCGCCGCCCGTTCCCGCGCTTTGGGCACAATGCAGCACCATACCGTGTATCTGTCTTTGCGGCGGGTTGTAGTAGCCGTCGGTATGCCACTTGATGGGGCGGTCGGTGTAGGGGATATAGGGTTGGCGCTGGTTGTCGGGATTGCTGACAGTAATGCGCGAGATGCCTTGTTCGTCCGCCAGCCAGTTCGCATCCAACCGGGTGAGTCCGAAACGAGCACTGAAGGCGCGTAACGCGACCTCATCCATTTCTTTGCGACTGACGTAGATGGCCATGTTGCTGCGCTGGCAGCGCACGAGCAGGGCGGTACGTTCGGCGTCTGTCACCGTGTTCGGGTCGCCGATCTCGACGATCAGTTCGGCGGGGTCGGTGATGGCGGTCGCCAGCTTGCGTTCACGCCACCTCAGGTAGGTATCGGTGTCTTCGAGATCGAATGGGCTGGACATATTAATCACCACTGACCGACGCACGTCTGCGCGGTTGTTTGGGTTCGGCTTCCAACAGGTTACGGAAGGTCTTTTCCAGCATCTCCACCGCTTCGGGTGCTTCGATACTCATCATCTGATCGATGACCCACCAGCTATCTTTCTCATCCATCACTTGCTCCATGCAGAACGCCAGATAGCGCGTGAAGGAAAAGTCCGGCCCCGTTTCGCCATAGCCGAATTCGGCGTATTCGTCGAAGCGCTGGTTGAGACGATCGATGAAACGGCGCTTGCATTCGGCCTGATCTCTTTCCAGTAAGCGACTCTCGTTCTCGGCATGTGTCTCCGCCACGCGGTTCGCCAGCGTAGAGGTGAAGTCGAACCTGTCTTCGGCGGATAAGCGGCGATGTGCGATGCGGTCGGCGACTTGGATCTGGAAAAGCAGGAACTCGGTGAGGAAGGCGAAGTATTGCGGGCCGACGGCGACCTCGAACTTCGCTTTGCGTGTGTTCTTCAGCGCGTTGTCCGCGATGCGGTAGATGACGAAAGACAACGCCCCAGCAAGCTCAGCGGGGGTGTGTTCGCGTCCTGCTTTGAACCAGCTACTCTTGATGCGCAAGGTCAGCCTTTGCGTATGTAGAACTGATGTACGCCAATGGCTATCTCGACCGTATCCAGTAAGATCATGCCGGTCGCGGCAGCCCATCCTGTGATGTCAGACTCCACGCCGGGACAGTCGCTGGTCAGCTTTAGCACTTCTCCGGTTTGCATGCCATTCAGTAGCTTCTTCGCTTCAACGATGGGGCCGGGGCAGACCGCACCACGGATATCCAACTCCACATTGACTTTCGGCAACTTGGGATTCGCGCCTTTCTGGATGTGATATCCGGTCCCGCCATCGGGCATCTTCTCGCTCTTGAGGATCTGGTTGCCGGTGTGTTTCGCCCAAGCGAACAAATCATCTTGTGTGCCGGGGCAATCCGATATCAACAACAAGACTTGTCCGGCGGACAGCTCGTCGACCATGCGCTTGGCGCCGATGAGCGGTTTGGGGCAGGGAAGCCCCTTCATGTCGATCACCATGTTAACCATTTCCATACCCATGCGACTCTCCTTAAAGTGATAGCGACTGCGTTATCGCGAATGATAATACTGTTCTGCGATTGCAGACTTAGTACCCGCCCTTGCCTTTAGGTTGAGGCAGACCGGCCACTTTTGCAGCTTGTTTGGCCGGGCCGACCGGGAACAGGTCGTATAGGTCTTTGCTCTCTGCTTCAGGCCAGAACTCATTGACCCCTTTGAGCATGTTGCGGAAATTGGGTGTGTGTCCCTCATCGCGGAACTGGTCGCGCATGTAATTGATGATCTCCCAGTGCCTGGGGGTGAGTTCTATACCTTCAGCGGCAGCGATGACGCTCACCACTTCTTCGCCGAGATTCGCTTCGATCAGATAGCCCTCTGCATCGGTCTCAAGTTCGTTGCCTGCTACTGTGTAACTCATTGCACTTCCTCCATTGAAAAATCCTACGCTGCCATCAGTCCAGATCGGAGATGGCTTTGTAGGGAACAAAAATACCGCAACCGTAGCGACGGTCGGTGCCCAAACCTGTGTATTGCAAGCGTAGTGATGCATCCGGCTTGAGGTCGTGAATGACCAAGCTGTAGCCACGGATCGTTCGATCAGGTGATTCCATACAGTTACGCATCCCGCAAATCAGTTTTCCGATGATGCCTAGCTCCGCCAGCCGCGTGGTCACCTCCTGCAGGAAAACGGTCTCGTCTTCGTGACCGGTCACCAAGTGAGCGTGCAGAGTAGGATAGGGCTGTATCGGGCGAAACTTGCCTGTGCCTAGATGCAGTGTCGCATCGCCCATCTCAAGTGACTTTCCGGTAAGGTGTTCGATTTTCGCCGCAATGTCTGCCGGTACGCGTAATACCAGTTTGGCGCGCTTGGGCAGCAGCATACCGCCCGCACTGCGGGCAATTTTTATCGGGAGCACACCGATCATGTCATGCTCTCTCAATGTGGGGGCATGGCTAGCTAAAGCGCTCCAGAGTGCGAAAGGATAGGACGCCGGTAATGTCTCGCCACTGATGTCGAAAACGGCATCGATCATTTCAGTGATGGTGCTAGTCATTTAGAACCTGTTCCTTGGCTAGCTGCCCAGTTGTGCATGTCTTGGGCCCACAACGTGGCGGTGGCCGGGTCTATATCGAAGATGGTGAATCGCTTACCCTCGCGGATGCGGATGCGTAACAAGCTCATACCGCCTTCGGCATGGTCGATCTGTTGTAGCTCGATCTCTTGTGATCCCAAGGGGACCTTGAACTTCGACAAAGGGACGATTTGAGCCATGGATATCCACTGTAAGTGATTGATCTGGGGCGGGAGTCTATCCTCATTCAGGCCGAGTTTGGAATACTACTCGGGGACGTTTCGATACCACCCGTAAGGGTTATGAAAAATACCCGCTATGGGTGATGGTTCGCTAGGATGTTGCCCCGTAGTATGCCCATCCATCAAGAAATTGGGCGGACTAGGTTGCGTGAATGGTAGAGCCCAACCGAATCAACCGTATGAATCACCATCCCGTCTGTGTCGGGTCATTGAAACTAGTTGTCGGAACTGAGCCGTTGGCGAACCGACTGAAAGGAAAGATTATGGCGAAGAAGCTACATGATACCCCCAACCTTGACCAACTTGAGGATGGCCCATGGCCTAGTTTTGTGACGGGTCTCAAAGATCTGGCGAAAGACAAAGACTATGTGGTCGATCTGTTGGGGCAGTTGGAAGAGTCCTACAAGACCAAAAAAGGTTATTGGAAGGGCGGTACGGTCGGTGTGTTCGGCTACGGCGGCGGCGTTATTCCTCGCTTCACCGAATTGAAGAACGCGGACGGCACGCCAAAATTCAAGGATGCGGCTGAGTTCCATACGTTGCGCATCATGCCTCCGCCCGGTATGCACTACGACACCGCCACTCTGCGTCAATTCTGCGACATCTGGGAAAAGCATGGTTCCGGTCTGATTGCATTCCACGGTCAGTCTGGCGACATCATGTTCCAGGGGGCGACCACCGAGAACGTGCAGAAATCTTTCGACGAGATTAATGAGATGGGATTCGACCTCGGCGGCGCAGGCCCGGCCGTGCGTACTTCCATGTCTTGTGTGGGTGCGGCACGTTGCGAGCAGTCCTGCTATGACGAAGCGCAGGCGCATCGTGCAGTGTTGAACACCTTCCTGGACGACATCCATCGTCCATCGTTGCCTTACAAGTTCAAGTTCAAGTTCTCCGGTTGCCCGAACGATTGTATGAACTCGATACAACGTTCCGACATGGCTGTTATCGGTACATGGCGCGACAACATCCGTACCGATGAAGCGCTGGCGAAGAAATGGTTCGCCAAGCACGGCATGGATGAGTTGGTGAACGATGTCGTGGCGCGTTGCCCGACCAAGACCTTCCAACTTAAAGAGATCAAGAACGTCAAGAAGTCCGACAGTATTTCCAGCGTTGCAGTGAGCGATACCCATGCGGTCGAGATCGACAACCGCGATTGCGTGCGTTGTATGCACTGCATCAACGTGATGACCGGTGCCTTGGCGCCGGGCAAGGATAAGGGCGCGTCGATCCTAGTGGGCGGCAAGAGCCATCTGAAGATCGGCGGTCTGTTGGGCACGGTCATCATCCCGTTCATGAAGTTGGATACTGAGGAAGATGTCGAGAAATTGGTCGACTTCGCACAACGCACCATCGACTTCTTTGCCGAGAACGCCTTGGAGCACGAACGTACTGGCGAGATGATCGAGCGTATCGGTCTGGCCAACTTCCTCGAAGCGATGGAGATCGAAGCCGACCCGGCCATGGTCAACTCGCCGCGTATGAACCCTTATGTGCGTACCGATGGTTGGGATGCCGAAGTCGCCAAGATCAATGCCAAGAAGCAAGCTGCCTGAGGAGAATAGAGAATGAATCAAGCCGTTCAAGCCGCAGCACCCGCCGCCAAGCGCAAACCCAAAGAGACTGGCGTTCCCGATAACAAGAAGTACCTTCATCCGCTGATGGTGAAGAACTACGGCAACTGGAAATACCATGACCGTCCCCGTCCCGGTGTGTTGCACCATGTGGCGCATTCGGGCGACGAGATATGGTCGGTGCGTGCCGGTACGCAACGCCAGATGGATGTGCACACCATCCGTTTGCTGTGCGACATCGCCGACAACTTCGCTGAGGGGCGCGTGCGTTTCACCATCCGTTCCAACATCGAGTTCATGGTGTCGGAAGAGAAGAAGGTCGCTCCGCTCATCGCTGAGTTGGGCAAGCACGGCTTCCCGGTCGGTGGTACGGGCAACTCGGTAACGATGATCGCGCACACCCAAGGCTGGTTGCACTGCGACATTCCGGGTACCGATGCTTCCGGCGTGGTGAAAGCTCTGATGGATGAGTTGCATGAAGAGTTCATTCGCGAAGAGATGCCAAACCGTGTGCATTTATCTACGTCATGCTGCGAGATCAACTGCGGCGGTCAGGCTGACTTGGCCATCATCGTGCAGCACACCAAACCACCGGTCATCAACCACGATCTGGTTGCCAATGTGTGCGAGCGTCCTACCGTGGTTGCGCGTTGCCCGGTTGCGGCGATCCGTCCCGCGATGGTGAACGGCAAGCCTTCGCTGGAGATCGACGAGTCCAAGTGTATGTGCTGCGGCGCCTGCTACCCACCCTGCCCACCGATGCAGATCAACGATCCGGAGAATTCCAAGTTGGCGATCTGGGTCGGCGGCAAGAACTCCAACGCACGCGGCAAGCCTACATTCATGAAGATGGTCGCTTCCGGATTGCCGAACAATGCGCCGCGCTGGCCCGAGGTCGCCGAAGTGGTGAAGCGTATCCTGACTGTGTACAAAGAAGATGCGCGTCCTTGGGAGCGTCTGGCCGACTGGATCGACCGTATCGGCTGGCCGCGTTTCTTCGAGAAGACTGGTCTGCCGTTCACCAAGTATCTGATTGACGATTGGCGCGGTTCGCGTGCCAACCTCAATTCCTCGACCCATATTCGTTTCTAAAAGGAAGACGGTATGAAGTTTGGAATCGTAGTCAACGAAGGGCCGTACCAGCATCAGGCGAGCGACTCCGCCTACCTGTTCGCCAAGGCAGCCATCGCCAAGGGGCACGAGGTATGGCGTGTTTTCTTCTACCACGACGGCGTGAACAACGCGTCCAAGCTGACCGCACCGCCGCAGGATGACAGGCACATCGTCAATCGCTGGACAAAATTGGCTGAAGAGCACAAGGTCGACTTGGTGGTGTGCGTGGCTGCTGCTTTGCGTCGCGGTATCCAGGAAGAGAATCTGGCAGCGGGTTTTCGTATCTCCGGCTTGGGGCAGTTGGTTGAGGCCGGTACACAATGCGATCGTTTGATCACGTTCGGCGATTAAGGGAGAGACGATATGAGTGATGCAACAGTTAAAAAATTCATGTTCGTCAACCGCAAAGCGCCTTACGGCACGATCTATGCATTGGAATCGTTGGAGGTGGTGTTGATCACTGCCGCTTTTGATCAGGACGTGTCTCTGGTCTTTCTGGATGACGGTGTCTACCAATTGAAGAAGGGGCAGCAGACCAAGGGTATCGAGATCAAGAATTTCTCGCCTACCTATCGTGCATTGGAAGGGTATGACGTGGAGAAACTCTACGTCGAGAGAGAGTCTTTGGAGGCGCGCGGTCTGACGGAAGAAGATCTGCTGGTGGATGTCGTCGTGCTGGGTCGCGCCGAGATGGGTGCGTTGATGGATGAGCAAGACGTGGTCTTGAGTTTCTAAGGGGATAGCATGTTACACATCATCAATAAATCTCCCTTGTCGAACAGCTCCTTGGAAAGTTGTTTGCGGGTCGCTGTCTCGGGCGATATCCTGCTGACTGAAGATGCGGTATATGCCGCGACTTCGGGTAATGCTTTCGAGGCCAAGCTGCGCGAGGCCATGGGGCGTTTCAAGGTCTACGTTCTGCAACCCGATCTGGATGCAAGAGGTCTGGGTGACCGACTGATGGCAGGTGTTACATCTGTCGATCATGGCGGTTTCGTCGATCTGACTATCAGTAACAACAGTTGCCAATCTTGGCTGTAAGCAGCATCAATCTTTGGGAGAACTAGCATGGCAAGTATCGAAGTAGGCGGTAAATCTTACGAAACAGACGAAGAAGGTTACTTGGTCAATCTGGCCGACTGGAACAAGGAAGTCGGTGAATATCTGGCGCAGACAGAAAGCGTTGAGTTGACTGAACAACACTGGGAAGTCATCAACTTCCTGCGCGAATATTTCGAGGAATATCAGATCGCTCCGGCAGTACGCGTTCTGACTAAAGCTATCGGCAAGAAACTGGGCCCGGAGAAAGGCAACAGCGAGTATCTGTACGGTCTATTCCCATACGGTCCCGGCAAGCAAGCTTGTAAGATCGCCGGTCTGCCCAAACCTACCGGTTGCGTTTGATTCTGGTTCGGCGATAGGGACACACCATGGCGAGCATCGTCTTTGCGATCCTGTTTTATCTCGCTACGCTCCTGTTCGTCGTGGGGTTGCTCCATCGCATCAACACTTACGCACGTACTCCCGCTCCACTGAAGATCCCGACCACACCTGCGCCGACCACGACCGGTGGCGTGGTGTTGCGTATGACGCGCGAAGTGGTTTTCTTCGAGAGTCTGTTCAAGGCGAATCTGTGGATATGGAGTATGGGCTGGT
>JARCRR010000177.1 GCA_029850565.1 Gallionella sp.
ATTGTATGGCCTGTCACGCGGGTTATGGCTGGAAGGACAGCACTTTCGATTTCAGTGTAGAGAAGAATGTGGATTGCCTGGTGTGCCACGACAACACCGGCACTTATCGCAAGCTCCCCGGTGATGCGGGGCATCCCGTGTACAAGCGCCGCGAGTTCCCGCCCAAATCGGGCAAGTTCGTGGAGGCGGTCGATCTGAAGAAAGCCGCACAAAGTATCGGTATGCCGACGCGCACCAACTGCGGCGCATGTCACTTCTTCGGTGGCGGCGCGAACGGTGCCAAACACGGTGATCTGGATAGCTCGTTGCAACATCCCGGGAAATATCTGGATGTGCACATGAACGAGAAGGGATTGAACTTCTCTTGCACACAATGCCATGCGACCAAGAGCCACGAGGTAGCGGGCAGCCGTTACAACACCTCGGCAGCGATGACAGGACCAGCACACATCCGCGGTAAGGCAGATGCCTC
Source organism: Gallionella sp. (assembly GCA_029850565.1). Taxonomy (GTDB): domain Bacteria; phylum Pseudomonadota; class Gammaproteobacteria; order Burkholderiales; family Gallionellaceae; genus Sideroxyarcus. The sequence goes on from JARCRR010000177.1 coordinate 473, forward strand.
GCCTGCGGCGTGTCAGTCATGCCACAGCGACAAGCCGCACTCAACGAAGCATGCGCTGCTCAATCAACACACCGACAAGCTCGCTTGCCAGACTTGCCACATTCCTGAATATGCGCGTAACGACATTGGCACCGAGTTGAGCTGGGATTGGTCGACAGCCACTACCATGGGGCCGGATGGCAAACCTTTCGTGCGTAAGGACAGCGCCGGTCGCCGCGCCTTCGATTCCAAGAAGGGCAACTGGGTATGGGAGTCGCACGTCATCCCCGAATATCGCTGGTTCAACGGCACCTCCACCTACAAAGTGATCGGCGACAAGATCGATCCGACCAAGACAGTGCAACTCAACGTGGTCGGCGGTGGCCCGAACGATCCCGAGTCGCGCATCTGGCCGACCAAGGTGCATCGCGGTAAACAACCCTACGACGTGGAGAACAGCTACCTGACCGTGCAGCACACCGGCGGCGAGGATGCGACTGCGCTGTGGCACAACTACGATTGGCAGAAGGCTATCGGCACCGGCATGAAGGCGGCCAACCTGCCGTATAGCGGGAAGTACGATTTTGTGAATACGGAGCTGACCTGGCCGATCACCCACATGGTCGCACCCAAGGAAGACGCATTGTCTTGCGCGCTGTGCCACAGCAAGAACGGCCGCCTGAAAGACATCCAGGGCGTGTACATGCCAGCACGCGATGGCAAGCACTGGCTCGATGTCATCGGTTGGTCGCTCGCGTTGCTCACCTTGATCGGTGTGCTGGTTCACGGCGGTATCCGCATCCTGACAAGCAAGAAAGAAGGGTAATCACATGACAAGCGAAAAGATCTACGTGTTCAAACGCTTCGAGCGCTTCTGGCATTGGTCGCAGGCCTTGCTCATCATCTGCATGCTCATCACCGGCTTCGAGGTGCATGGAAGCTACACCTTGTTCGGCTTCGAGCATGCGGTGAGCTATCACACCGTGTTCGCATGGTCGCTGGTCACGTTGTGGGTGTTCGCCATCTTCTGGCATCTCACCACGGGCGAATGGAAGCAATACATCCCGACCACCGACAAGGTCGTCGCCATGATTCATTTCTATTCGGTGGGCATCTTCAGGGGCGAGCCGCATCCTTATCGCCCCACCAAGCTGAAGAAGCACAACCCGCTGCAACGCATCGCCTACCTCGGCGTGTTGCTCCTCATCGGCCCATTGCTGTGGCTGACAGGGTGGTTCTACCTGTTCTACGGTGACTGGGCGGTGTGGGGTGTGAACGGGTTCCTGTCGCTGGAGTGGGTGGCGTTTTTCCACACCGTGGGCGCGTTCATGATGCTGACCTTCCTCATCGCGCACCTCTACCTCACCACCACCGGACACACGCCGACGGCGCACATCAAAGCGATGGTCACGGGATGGGAAGAGGTGGATTGAATCTGTTTCAAGCACATGAAAAAGCCGCTCATGGAGCGGCTTTTTCTTTGTGCATCCGAACCGGATCAGTCTGGATCCCCCCCGGCTCTGATCGTCTGCTCATCCAGCCTGGGTGAGCAGAGTTCGATGAAGCGGTAAGCGAAACTGCGCAAGTAGTGGCCGTGACGCAAAGCGATATAGGTCGTGTTGGCGGCAAACAAGTGGTCGCATCTGAGCAGGCGCAGCTCGGTATCTTTGGCGGGATTGAACGCCATCGAGGCGACGATACCGATACCCAGCCCTAGCTCGACATAAGTCTTGATCACGTCCGAATCGAGTGCTGACATCGAAATGTCAGGAGTCACACCCGCTGTCGCAAACGCCTCATCTATCCTGGCTCGGCCAGTGAGCCCTTCGTGATAGGTGACGATGGGGTATTCGGCGATGTTCTGTAAGGTCAGCGTTTCCAGCCTCTCCAATGGATGTCCGACAGGCACGATCACCGCGTGATGCCATGTGTAGAAGGAGAAGGTATCCAACTGTTTTACATCCGCCAATGCTTCCGTCGCCACTCCGATGTCCGCCTCGCCGTTCTGCAGCATGCTCACAATCTCGTTCGGTCCAGCCTGTTGCAACTTGAGATGCACCTTGGGAAATGCCTTCTTGAAATCGGTGATGACTTTCGGCAGGGCATAACGCGCTTGCGTGTGCGTGGCGACCACCGTGAGCTGGCCTTCGTCGCGGTGACTATATTGATCCACCAGATTCTTGATGTTGTTCGCATCAAGCAGAATACGCTCGACGATCTCCAGTAACTCGGTTCCCGGCTCGGTCAAGCCAAGAAGGCGTTTCCCCTTGCGCACAAATAGCTCTACACCCAGTTCATCCTCAAGGTCTTTGATGTGCTTGGACACACCCGACTGCGAAGTGAACAATGCATTACCCACCTCGGTCAGGTTGAAGTTGCAACGCGCCGCCTCGCGGATAATCCTAAGCTGCTGAAAGTTCATTCTTTGCTCCTTGCTCGAACACGCGGAACTGGCGTGGTCGGATGAATACCTCGTCACCTTCGAGTAGCGGGCTGCTGTCGAAACGTTCGCGGCTCAATTCGATCTCGATGAACTCGCTGCTCCCATCCGCCGCCACTTCCACGCGCACGACAGACCCGATGGCGCGCACCAGCTTCACTTCAACAGGAAGTGCAGTGTCATCTTGTGCGATGCGACTGATGTCGATGTCGTGCGGACGCACATAGGCCACGGCATCACCATGCTCTTCTGACCACGGCGCATGGTCGCGACTGTGGAACAGATTCACGTTGCCGATGAACTGATATACGAACGGCGTCGCGGGTGTGGCGTACACCTCGTCGGGTGTGCCCACCTGTTCTATTTGGCCTTTGTTCATCACGACCACCCGGTCGGCCACTTCCAGTGCTTCTTCCTGATCGTGTGTCACGAAGATGCTGGTGATGTGCAATTCGTTGTGCAAACGACGCAACCAGCGGCGTAGCTCTTTGCGTACCTGTGCATCCAGCGCACCGAATGGCTCGTCCAGCAACAATATCTTGGGTTCGACTGCGAGTGCGCGTGCCAAGGCGATGCGCTGACGCTGACCACCGGAAAGTTGGGAGGGATAGCGGTCCGCCAAGAAATCCAATTGCACGAGGCTCAGCAACTCATGCACGCGGCGTTTGATCTCG
>JARCRR010000178.1 GCA_029850565.1 Gallionella sp.
GAAGACCAGTTGGAGAACCAATTGCTGCTCACCCAATTGATGAAGAGCATCGGCCTTCCGGTCAAGGTGGCGGAGAACGGCGCGCAGGCCGTGGATATCTTCCAAAGCTGGTCGCCGCACCTGATCTGGATGGATAGACGCATGCCGGTGATGGACGGCATCGAGGCAACGCGGCGCATCCGCGCATTGCCCGGCGGCAAGGAAGTCAAAATCGTCGCAGTCACCGCCTCGGCATTCACCGAGCAACGCGACGAGATGCTTGCGGCGGGCATGGATGAATTCGTGCGCAAACCCTACCGCTTCAATGAAATATACGAATGCCTGACCAAGCACTTAGGCGTGCAATATACTTATGTGGACACTCAGGCTGAAGAGGTGAGCGCTGTGGTATTGACTGCGGAGATGCTGGCGGTGTTGCCGCCGGAATTGCGCGATGAACTCCGTGCAGCCTTGGAAAGTCTGGAGGAAAAGCGCATCACTGCTACCATCGGGCAAGCCGCAACTTATGATGCCAAGTTGCACAAAACACTGTCTCATCTGGCGGAGAACTTCGACTATCCGGCTATCCTGAAGGTGTTGCAAATCAACTGAGGGATTACTGCGCCGTGACATCATTCAAATAGGAATATAGGATCGAAAGCGAAAAAATCATGCAAAAGAGACGCTCCATATTTTTCAAATCAATCTGGATGGTTTCGGTAATTTTTTGTGTGCTCGCCATCACCTTTGCCGCTTACGTCTGGTCGGAAAAACAGGTTAATCATGCAATTGAACAGCGTCATCTGCGCTTTCTACTCGCTGATGAATTGCGTCAATCTTCGGACGACCTAACCAGGATGGTACGGACCTATGTGGTAACAGGTGATCCTATCTACAAAAAACACTATCAAGACATATTGGACATCCGTGAGGGGAAAATCCCACGTCCAGATGGGTATCAGGATATTTACCGGGATATGGAATTGTCCAATGCGCCGCCACATTCGGGTAGCGGCCAGGCCATTGCGTTATTAGAATTGATGAGACAGGCTGGATTTACTGATCAAGAGTTGGCCAAGCTTGCGCAGGCCAAAGCGAATTCGGATGGATTGACTACCACGGAATTGTTGGCGATGAAGTTGATTGAAACGACAGGCACGTATTCTGCAGCCAATCATGCCCAAGCGCGCATGATGCTATATGACGCCAAGTACCATCAGGCTAAAGCTGCCATCATGAAACCTATCGCGGAATATTATCAATTGGCAGAAACGCGCACGCGTAATGCCGTGCTTACTGCCGAGAACCATGCATTGATCTTGCGTATCGTTCTTATCACGACGGGATTGATTTTGTTGATCCTGATTTTACGGACTAATACATTCCTTACGCCAGCCATCTCGGAGACGGTTGGTGAAGTCACTGTACACAGCCCCATGAGCGGACGTCCTGGAATAATTAACTGCATTTTCTTTGCTATGGCAATTATCTCTGTGGCTGCTGCTTTGCGTATTTGGCCATTGCAAGCACTCGGAGTAAAACTGGTTTGGCTGACGTTTTATCCTGCGGTCATGCTGGTATCGCTTTATGGAGGTCTTCTTGCCGGTTTGATGGGCACGGCTCTTGCCTGTCTGATCGCGATATTCTTGGGGCAGCTGTTGGTAGGAGCACCTTTCATTGACCAACCCGCGGACTGGCTGGGCATGGCGGTATTCGTGCTCACCGGCACGATGATCTCCAGCGTGTCCGAAGCGATGCTGCGCGCCAATGCACGTGCCAAAGAAGCGCAGAATCTGGCCGAAGCAGCAAATGTGGCCAAGAGCGCTTTCTTAGCCAATATGAGTCACGAATTGCGCACGCCGCTGAATGCCATTCTCGGATTTTCCAGTTTGATGCGTAGAGACTCGCAGCTTTCAAAGTCGCAACAGTTCAATCTCGACATCATCAATCGCAGCGGTCAGCATCTGCTCACCCAGATTAACGACATTCTCGAAATGGCCAAGATTGAGGCCGGTCGTATTCAATTGAAAAATGCGCCTTTCGATTTGGGCGGCATGGTGCGCGATGTAATGGAAATGATGAATATACGTGCCAGAGAGAAGAATTTGCGCTTGCTGCTGGACCAGTCTTCAAAGTTTCCGCGCTACATCCTTGGAGACGAAGCGCGTTTGCGTCAAGTGCTAATCAATCTGGTGGGGAACGCCATCAAATTTTCCGAGCAAGGCGGCGTAACGGTGCGTTTGGGAACAAGGGAAGATTCAACTTCACATCTGATAATCGAGGTCGAGGACTCCGGTTCCGGCATCACGCCTGAAGATCAGCAACGCCTGTTCCAACCCTTTGTGCAACTGGGCAAACATCCGGGTGACAACAAGGGAACCGGGCTGGGATTGGCGATCACTCAACAGTTCGTGCGATTGATGGGCGGATCTATCCGCGTCGAAAGCACGCCAGGCAAGGGCTCGCTGTTCCGGGTTGAGTTGCCCTTGAGCAAGGCTAAGGGAGCCGACATCACTCAATCGCAGGATACAGAAAAGGTCGAGGTGGCTGGCTTGGCTCCCGGCCAGCCGGAATACCGCATCCTGATCGTCGAAGACCAGTTGGAGAACCAATTGCTGCTCACCCAATTGATGAAGAGCATCGGCCTTCCGGTCAAGGTGGCGGAGAACGGCGCGCAGGCCGTGGATATCTTCCAAAGCTGGTCGCCGCACCTGATCTGGATGGATAGACGC
>JARCRR010000179.1 GCA_029850565.1 Gallionella sp.
GCTGGCGAATGAATTCTGGAAGATCGCCAGCAAGCTGGCTCCTGCAATGAAAGAAATCTCTGATGAGAAATTCTGAATCATGACTAGTTACGCTGGCTGGCCACCACATAGTTGACGCTGGCGTCACGACCGAGCGAATAGGATTTATTGATAGGGTTGTAACTCATGCCGGTCACATCGCTCACGTTCAATCCCGCATCGCGACACCACTGCGCCAACTCGGAAGGCTTGATGAATTTGGCGTAATCATGCGTGCCGCGTGGTAGCAGGTTCAGCACGTACTCGGCGCCGATGATGGCGAACAGGTAGGATTTCGGATTGCGGTTCAGCGTGGAGAAGAACACATGGCCGTTGGGCTTCACCAGCTTGGCGCAGGCAGCCACCACGGCAGCCGGATCGGGCACATGCTCCAACATCTCCATGCAGGTCACCACGTCATAGTGGGCGGGGCGCTCTTCCGCCAAGACCTCGACGGCCACCTTGCGGTATTCCACTTGCTTGCCGCTTTCCAGCAGATGCAGTTTGGCGACGCTCAAAGACTTGTCGGCGAGGTCGATGCCCGTCACCGTGGCACCCGCACCCGCCAATGCTTCGCTCAAGATGCCGCCGCCGCAACCCACGTCCAATACCGACTTGCCGGAGAGTGGAACGATGCGGTCGATGTAGCCCAAACGTAATGGATTGATCTCGTGCAGAGGGCGGAATTCGCTGTTCGGGTCCCACCATTTGTGGGCGAGTGCCGAGAATTTTTCGATTTCTACTGCGTCTACATTGGACATGGTGAATGACCGCGTTGGTGAGGGAGTGCGTGGAATGTAGCAAAACTGCGCCTAATTAAAAAGAGTATTGACCATTGATGGGCGAGTGGATAGGGTGCAGAGCCTTATCTAGCCTCATAAAAATCATGCCATCCCACCGCGCAGTACACGCCACAAAATGAGCGACTACCCTGTGATCCATTGGAACGAAGCGGGCGAAGAACGCTCGGCGCGTTGGCGCTCTGAAGCGGGTACGCCACCGCCTAAACGGGTGGAGGTGGCGGATGACCGCATCACCGCCGATGCCGCCTACCGCCTAGCCTGCGAAGGCACTGCGCTGCTGTGGCGCGGGGATTTTCAGAACGCGCGCCAGTTGTTGCAAGCCATGGCGCGCCGTGCGGATGAACCGCCGCGCAAAGCCAAGCCCAAACCCGCCTCGCCCAAAGATGCGTTCAACCTGCATAGGCTGGCGCAATCGCAACGCGCACGCACCTTGGGCATGTTGCTGTTGCCGTTCGAAGCAGACCACAGCATCCCGTTGCGTCGTGCACCCGATGCGCAAGCCGCTTGTACCGATGCCTACGGTGCAGCTGCCGAACCTTACATCGCCTCCTTGCGTAGCTTGCAGGGTCTGATTGGCGCTTATGAATGGCGCAAGAACGGAGTCGAGATATCCGCCCTCGGTGCGCGCATCCATCCACACTACGGTGTGTTCTCGCCGATACGTGGCGAATATGTCGGCATGGTGAATCAGGCACCATTTCCCGCAGCGTTAAAGAAACAATCCTTGGCGTTCGACATCGGCACCGGCACTGGTGTGTTGTCTGCCGTGCTGGCGAAGCGCGGCATCCAGCGCATCGTCGCCACCGACCAAGACCCGCGTGCACTCAACTGCGCCAAAGAAAATTTAGCTCGATTAGGCTACGCCGCGCAGGTTGATGTTGTGCAAGCCGACCTTTTTCCCGCAGGTTGCGCGCCGCTCATCGTGTGCAACCCACCGTGGGTTCCCGCCCGTCCCAGTTCTCCGCTCGAATACGCCATCTTTGATCCCGAGAGCCGCATGTTGAAAGGCTTCCTCAACGGACTGGCAGAGCATCTGGATGAAGACGGCGAGGGCTGGTTGATACTCTCCGATCTGGCCGAGCATCTGGGGCTGCGCACCCGTGAAGAGCTGCTCGGATGGATGGATGCGGCGGGGTTGAAGGTGTTGGCTAAGCTGGACGTGAAGCCGACTCATCAAAAGGCGGCGGATACCAGTGATGCACTGCATGCGGCACGGGCGGCGGAGGTGACTTCGTTGTGGCGATTGGCGGCAAAGTACGGTTGATTGATTGGTGCGGGATGCGTTGAGATTCGCAGGGGAATTTTGATGCGATTGAAAATAAATTCGAGCCTTTAATCCAGAGCAGTGAAAGGAATGCTGTGCCAAAACTCTGTCCAAAAATCATCCTCGAAGGAACGCGCCTCACTTCCAAGACTGAGATAGCGTTCGCACTCAACGAACATCCTCGTATCGTCGGTGCACGCAAATATCGGTATCACTCGCCCATCATCTCCGCCGAATGGTGTGCATTCACCAATGTTCCGTGGGGGCGAGGACTGATCAATTTTGAGCCGCAGGAAGAGGAGTTGGCGATGGAAACATATCGCACCTGGGTGCGACTGTTGGAGTTGCAGCGTTATTACTCGTGGATCATCGACCGCTTCCACATATCCACCCAGATGTACCAATGGCGCAAATACGGCAAGCACTACGATTTCAAGTGGCTTGAGGATAGGCTGCGACCCTTGGGATTTCGTTTGGTTTTTTGCACACGCAGCATTGAGTCATTTGAAGCGGCCAGAACAGAAAGACTCAAAGTCTCAGGCAATCCATCTCAATATGATGACCTGCAGGTATTCATTGAGGAGCAGGAACTCATGCGTCAATTGATAAGCGTTTCTACCTTGCCTACTTTCGTCGTAGATATTTCAGACAACAATGTTCCAAATGCAGTGGAGAAAATCGCGGATTGGCTGGAGCAAACCGGTGGTCTGTATATGTGAAGTCGGGTGAAAATTAGTTGCCGGTAACATCGCAAAACTAAAGGGGGCACTCGAAAACAGTGGGCGGTTTTGCCTTAAAGTTCGGTGTACTTCTTCGCGCTCCCCTTGGCTTTCTCCACCGGATACTTCAGCGCGTTCTTTCTGATCTTCTCCAGCACGATCTGCTTCACGTCAAAGCCGTAGCTGTCCGCCAGCAGGAAGGCATAGGCGAAGACGTCGGCCAGTTCTTCCCGTATCCCATCTTGGTTAGCATGTTCGGCGGATTTCCACAGAAAGGATTCCAATAGTTCGCCCGCTTCTATATTCAAGGCCAGCGCGAGGTCTTTGGGGTTGTGGAACTGCGCCCAATCCCGTTCGTCACGGAATTCGAGTAGGGCTTGGGTGATTTCTTTGGTGTCGCTCATGGGGTGTCCTATCCAACTTGATCATTGGTCTTGTGTTGGATTGTAGCGCAAGGTCAAGGGCTGTCTTGAGGACGGTTTTCTGTCTGGTGGCGTGGGCTTAGAGCGGGTGGTGGGCTGATGAAGCTGCTGTGCTAGAATGCGGCCTTCGTTTTTTGCCTCTTCAGCTAATCAATTTAGGTCGCACATGGAACAACAATTCGCTAAAGAAACCCT